>JBDNFT010000627.1:0-5106 GCA_041689695.1 Planctomycetaceae bacterium
CAGATCAAAGAAATAAATAATTCGTGATTATATAAACATTTACAACCTGAACATATTTAGCCTACAAGTACAAGAAATATTCAATTAATGAACGCCGGCTCGTTTAGGTGCAGTTAAATTCTTAGTCACTGTAATTCTGGTAGGCAGATACTCAGATATTTTAGCTACCGTGGCCACATCGACACGCATTTCCGGTAACCATTGCCGCAGCCATTTATGGTAACATTGTACTGTCACGTGTATGGGAACAGCGTAACAATAGCATTCAGAGTACTGTACGGCGCGTCAGCCGTAATAAACGGGTAATATAACTTCACTAAAAGTGTCAGAGAATTCCTAATATCGGATATTATATTTACGACGAGGAAGAGTGCTCCTGTGTATGTTTTGGCGACCGAGAGGGCTCTCCAAAAGCTGCAAATTTATGGTTTTGCTGAACCGATCGACGTGCGCGTTGAGGGTCTTCCAGAGGGCGTGATCTTCGAATGTCCACGCTCAGAAAAAGACGGCGAGACTTCCAAAAAAGTGACTCTCAAAATCAGCGGATCAACGACGGAGCTCTTTCAGGGCGCGATCCGCATTGTGGCAGAATCCACGGAGTCAAAGCAGGTTCAGCCAGTGACGTTCACCACCGCAGACAAATCACTGGTGACGGAGTTCTGGTTGACGGTTCCAACGCCGCTGGCTCCTGTTGAAACCAGCCCATAATTCACTTAGGTTGCGACGGCCATTGCTTTCCCCGCAGCCTTGAGTCGCGATAATAAACGTTCCTTTTCAGCGTACGAAAGCGTCATCGTCGTAGATGCGGCGAAAGAACGCAGTTCAGCAGCGATCAAATCTTCGTTCAATTGAACTCCCGGAATGCGGGATGCGATCCAACGCAGCGTTTCATCCGGAGCTTCGCAGAATCCTTCGTACGTAAATTCGACGATGCTGTTGCGTGGAATGTCTTTGAGTTGCTCATCAAGTTCAGCTTCGATCTGCAGCACCTGATCGCAGACACCATCGACGTACGCCAGCGGATCGGCAGTCGTGTCGGACGATTGACTGTGCAGTCCCCAACCGACAGATTTATCGCCCTGAACCTGCATTCGCGCATTGATCAGCGATTGAGCCACCAACAGTGGATTTCGTCGCACGACAACGATCGTGGCTTGCGGAATTGCTCGATACAGCAAATCCAGACATCCAGTGTTACGATTGTTCTTGTTCAGGAACGGCTTGCCGAATGTCTGACACCATGCACTAAAAAACTGGCCCATGGAATTTTGCTCGGTGACTGTCAGGTCCGTGCGAGGCACGTAGCGATCTTCGCCCAGCCAGTGATTCCAGACACTGAAGCCATCGTTCGGGCCACTCAATCCGGCCGTTTGACCGTAGAAGTTTTTGAAGTCCGCAGACTGTCGGCGCGGCAGCCAGCGGAACATTTTTGTTGCGGCCAGGGGAGCATTGGGAAACAGTGACGTCAGGTTGCTGAAATACGTCACATCCATGTAGCGGGCAAGCGTCTGATAGACGAGCGTTGTTCCGCTGCGAGGCGCTCCGACAACAAGAATCACCGGAGCTGCAGTCGCTGGAGTTTCTTGACGAAGTCGTTGCTCACGACCAGCAAGCAGACTATTGAGAGGACGTGAAACCAGACGCATACCTTCATGGAGCAGTGCCGAATAGGCCGCACGCTGCCCCGATGTCAGCATCCGAAACAGCAGACCGAATGGGTTTTTGAAATTCTTTGATGGGCCGACGCTTGTTGCCATGAGTGTCTTTGCTGGATCACGATTCGCAGGGGAATCAGAGAGAAATCGAGGCTTGCTGACTACACGTTGACTTTAACACTCACCGCACGGCATGAGGCTGCCAACTGCAGAAGTCGGCGACTTCCGGTAGATCACAGTCGGAAAAAAAGGCGCTGTGGTCCTTCCGCGACATATTGGTTGCTTTTCGTCAACATTCACGCCAATTCATCAAGGCTCTGCCCGAAATGCCGACAGCAGCTTGCATGAAAGTGAGTTCGCGTGATAATCTGATGGTATTCAGCCGATCCACTAGGGCCTAAAACGGCGGTAGTTTTGCCAAGGCGGTAATTGTGCCAGGATTGTCGCTGTCTCACGTCGTTGCAGTCGGGATTAACGGAGCGGTTCGAATGTCTCTTTCAAATCAGTTGCGTCGCAGAGGTCTAGTCGTATTTTCCAGTCTCTGCGCGGGTGTGCTGATTGGCTGTGGAGGAGGCAGCGAATCCGAAACAACGGATGCTTCGCAAGCAGGCGGTGCGGCTGCGACGGATTCCACTGCAATGCCCGGAATGGGTTCCGCCCCCGGCGATGCTGGCCACGGTGGCGCAAGCACAATGCCAGGCATGATGAGCTCGCCTGATATGGCTGGCTCAATGCCAGGTGGCGCGGGCGGAAGTCCGGCAGGCGCAATGGCCAGTGCCCCCGGAATGGGCGGCTCGATGCAGGGTGGCGCAATGCCGGGCGTTAGTGCCGGGCAAGGGGCTGACATGGCGATGTCAATGGGTGGTGGCGAATCGTCTGGTGGCTACCCAGGAGGATATCCCGGAGCAAATGGCGGCTACCCAGGCGGCCAAGTTGCCGCAAAGCCGCAGCGACCTGGTAACTTTGATGCATGGACTGATGAAGACTACATGTCAGCCGCTCGTGAACATGATCCGAAACTTCTGGACGCAATTGATTTCAAAGTGAAGTCAGCTCCCGGTGATGCAAGTGTTGCCGTACTGCTGATAGGTCTGCTCGACCTGCCGCCACTGCCGGCTTCAACCAATCCTAACGGAGGTGCAGCAGGTAATCCGGGAGGATATCCCGGTATGCCCGGTATGCCCGGTATGCCCGGTATGGCAATGCCAAATCCTGCTGGTGGCAGCGCTCCAGGCTCAGCACTCGGACATGGTCCTGCGCCGGCGGCGATGCAGGCCCCGCAACAATCGCTTCCTCCGCAGGCTTCACTGAAAAACAAATCGAATCAACCCACAGAAACCATTGTTGCTCAGCCACAGACTGCAGTTGACAGCGTCTCTGCCATGATTCTGGAAGCCTCGGTCAGTTACATGCCGCAGGGGGCAGCAGTTGGGGCAATTGCTGGCGGCGTTCAGGGGCGAATGGAAGGACTTGCCGGACATGCGGCTGACGGAAGTTCGGCACCGCAAGGCTATGCGCCGCCCGGAGAAAACTCGGGAGCCACGATGCCACCTGGCTACCCCGGTGGGTATCCGGGAGGTGATCCGGGCAACGGCTATCCAGGTGGAAATCCACAAGGTCCAAATGGAACTCCAGGCGCAGGACAATTGCAGGATCGAATGCTGGTCGAAAAAGTTGTGGATGGATTGATCGTCAATAATTCAAAAGATGCATGGCAGGCGATCTTCGGAATCGTTGCAGGAACGGTGAAGACCCCGCTGCCAGCAGCATCAAATTGCGAAGTTGTCGTTGAACGACTTATTCAGAACATGGACTCAAATGCAGACGTCATCCAGCCAGTGATATTGGCGTTCCTTGACAGTGCCACACCGATCCCACCGGAAAGCCGAACCGCCTGCATGAGAATGTTGGCTGCGATCTCTGCAATACAAACTGATCAGCTTACGGGCTTCGCCAGCACTGCGACACTAACCGCTGCGGCACCTGGCGCAGCGAATGGATATCCCGGCATGTCGGGTGGTGGTGAATCATCATTTCCCGGCATGGGAGGTGCCGAAGGTTATCCGGGGATGAATGGTCCGAGTGGAAATGCAGCGGTCGCCAAGAAATCAATGCTGCCCACTGTCTCACTGGCACCCGATGTCGCGGCTCAAGGAGCAGCGTTCTTATGGAATGCTAAAACCATTGCAGCGATCGTCGCCCAATTGGAAAAGGCGACGGATCTCACCACTGCGTCTGATGTGCTGCTGCTGGCATCGACAATTCCGGGCGACGACGTCCGCCACGCAATTTACTCAACCTTCGCAAGACTGCATGAGCAAGGGGCTGATCTGCTCAACACTTCGGGATTCTTTACTGACGTACACGATCCTGCCATGTTGACGATTCTGAAGGCACTGCCAAGAAACCGTCCATCTAAGGATACAGAAGGCACACTAGATTCGTGGTCATCCGGAACTCAGAGCCCGGTTCTTGCCTTGCGCGATGAACTCAAACGATCTGCGCCGAACATGAAGAAATACACCGATAGTCTGCCGGTAAAATTACACAAGAACGCCACCGCTGAAGTTTCTGTCATGATGCAGTTTCCTGCAGGTGCCACCCAGACTGAAAAAGATGCGATCCCGGCTTTGACGCAGGTTTATTACACACGCACCAGCTTCACACCTCAAAGAATTCACGATGGTGACGATTTGATCAAGCACTACGAAAGCAAAGCCAGCGGTTTCGATCGCCCAGACGAGGCGAAGGGATTGCGTTGGATCGAAGGCGTTAAAGTTCTTCAGAATGGCAATCGCCGCACCATGGATGTGATCATCGAAAAAGGTGGCAATGATGCAGCGAATGGCCAAATGGGAATGCCCGGCGGCGGCGGATTCGGTGGAGGAATGCCTGGTGGTGGAGCTGCCGGTGGAAGTTTTTCCATTGAAATTATTGTTGTGGAAACTGTCGATCCTAAGAACGCAGCAACCGCGACCTCTCAGGCTTCAACAGAGCGATGATCCATTTGTGTGAGCCGAAGGCGCTAGCGTCGGGCTTTCCGCAGTAGAAACAGGGCCAAACCCGGCGAACATCAATGTGCCGGTGGCAGACTATTCTGAAACGCGCGATTACGGAACAGGAAGTCGATGATGTTGCCCTCGTGAGGCTGCAGCCAGTTCAGAGCACACGTCGGAATCGGACCGACATTCAGACGATCAATCTGCCGCGCATCAACTAGGTCCGAGATCCACTTGTCGTCGTTCGTAATGGCCGTGCAAACGAGAGTTGAACCAATCTTGCCCAGTATTTTGTCCTGAGGACATTCGACAACGGAAACGAACGGAAACATGTATTCTGTATTCGCCATCGTGTTGTCGCAGTCGCTGACATGCAGCACCGTCGGACGCATGTAGTCGCAACGTTCGTGCTTTACCAGCCGATCACCACCCCGATACTTGGCAGTCATTTC
>JBDNFT010000628.1:0-2960 GCA_041689695.1 Planctomycetaceae bacterium
CAATCTGATCGACAATGCCATTCAGCATACTCCTTCCGGAGGAAAGATTTTTGTCGAAGTCAAAACCGAAGGCAACGATGCCGTATTGTCAGTTCGCGACACCGGTTGCGGAATCAACGCAGAACATTTACCTCATGTATTCGAACGCTTTTACCGAGTCGATGCAGGGCGTTCTCGACAGCACGGCGGCAGCGGTTTAGGACTTTCGATTTGTAAGAGTCTGGTGGAGTCGCATGGAGGCACCATCAATTGTGAATCAAAAGTCGGTGAGGGATCGGTGTTTGTTGTTCGGTTGCCATTGGTCAATGTTGGAGAATAGCTATGTTTCGCACTTTTCAAACAACCTTGATACTGTGCTTACTGTGGTCACATACCACCATGGCTGATGAGGAAGTTGATCCGTCGTCACTGACACATCTTGCCGGACATTGGTACGTCACCAAAGCGGAACCTGCCATCTACTACTACAAAGATGCCGACCGATATCTGGATCTGTTTTCCTATCACTGCAGGGATTCCAACGAAGATGGTATCGACAACCTGAAGGTGCGACACGACGCCACGCACATCATCCTCGACAGTCAGGGATATCCGAATCATCCAACGGCCGTGTATCCAAATTCTGGCAATCCGAACAGTATCAAGGTGCAGAGCTTCCGGTTCAAACTTCCGCTGGAGCCGAAGCTGAATGACCATATCACTCGCGTTCCGATGGGACCAATCGGCTTTGCCCTGAACGGCGTCGTATTCTTCAATCCGTTCGAAGCTGGCGGCATGAACGCCGTCGAAGGCTATTCGGAAGTCTGGCTGGATTCGTGCTGCGGTCATCCGGAACAACGCGGAGTCTATCACTACCATAAGTATCCGGTCTGTGTGAAGTCTCCCTTCCGCGACAGCGGTAAAACGCATTCCCCGGTGATTGGTTTTGCATTTGATGGCTTTCCCGTCTTTGGCCCGTACGAATCCAGAGACTTGATGGCGAAAGACATGACGGGGGACAATGCTCTGGACGTCTGCAACGGGCACAAGGACGATGTGCGAGGCTATCATTATCATGCGACACCTGGTCGATTCCCGTACATTCTTGGTGGCTACGCTGGTGTGCCCGAACCTGCCAACATGCGAGGCCCTCGCGGCGCACAGGAAGGAGCGATTGTCGATAACAGCGATGGAGAAAGCCGTCAGCCCCGAGTGATCGCATCAGTGCGACCGGGAAGTGCTTCGCCAGGTAAGAAACATCAGCTGTCGATTGAGTTAGCTCCTGAAAAAGCGAATCGAGCACCGGTGCCCGATGGAAAGCCTGACTGGGTTCAGATCGGCCCGTTTGAAGCCCTTTCGATTGAACGCGAAGGCAACATACTGCGCGTGGAGATCGAAATTCCTGCAGACGCGGCAGTTGGTGTTTTGATGGATTGCCATATTGAATTTAAGCCTGCCAATCGTCCTCGAACGGTGTTTAAGACGAACGAAGTATTCCGAGTTGTTGATGAAGAAGAGCCGTGAGTTGTTTATGTAGGACGGGACTCCAGTCCCGTCCTCCAAAGTTCCGTTTCCTTTACTAAAGGCGAGTACTATGAAGAAGTTTCTGTTGGCCAGTGTTGTGCTGGCTCTGTTGGGTGCATCAGTCACAATGTCCGTGATGGCTCAGCCACCGCGCGAAGAACGTCCACCTGGTGGAGATCGTCCAGAAGGTCCACCGCCTGAAGGCAGACGTGGTGACGGAGAACAAGGCGAACTTGGGCGTCCGCCAATGCCAAATCCTCTGGTTGCTGCGTTGGACACGAATGGTGATCGCGAAATCTCTGCTGAAGAACTTCAAGCAGCCACGGCGTCTTTGTTGACGCTTGATAAAAACAGCGACGGTAAATTGACCGACGACGAAATGCGACCACCTCGCCCGGATGGCGGTGGCCGTGAAGGCGGTCCTCGTGAAGGCGGAGGTCGAGAAGGTGCAGGACGTGAAGGCGCACCACGAGACGGTGCTGGGCGAGGCGACGGACCTCAAGGACGTGGCCAGGGTCCGGGACAGGGACCGGAAGGTGGACCAATGGGACCTCCAAATCCAGAACGGATGGTTGAACACGCTATGCACTTCGATGCAGACGGCGACGGCAAACTTGATAAATCAGAAATGATGAAATTCGCTCAAGAGTTCACCAGTCGCACGGGACGTCCAGGCGGCCCTGGTGGCGAAGGTGGACCTGGCGGTAGACGTCCTGGTGGCGAAGGTGGACCTGGCGGTAGACGTCCTGATGGTCCCGAACCACAAAGTGGAGGCCCGGAAGGTGAACGCCCACGACGTCCGGCAGCTGAATAGCTTCATCCCCATCTTTTGCTGAACGGGGGATTTCAATCCCCTGATCGATCGCGTGGACACGGCAGACATCAGGGGACTCACGTCCCCTGCTCGCCAAGGCCTGCCGTATCTCGTCCCATCTGAAGAATACAATCTGGAAGCAAAGCCCGGCGACATCCATCTCCCGGCTTTTTATCTTTCATCATCGTCATTTGAAAGTTCGAAAATGTGCAAAACCCTTTCGTCCTTTGCATTCGCAGTGCTCTGCATTCAGTCACTCAGCGGCCCCGCCCTGACTGACGACTGGACTCGATTTCGCGACGTCAGCGGCACAGGCATAAGCGATTCAACAACACTGCCGACCACATGGAGCGACATAGAAAACATCGCCTGAAAAGTCGAACTTCCCGGAGCGGGCTCATCCAGTCCCATCGTTACCGGAGATCGCATCTTTGTCACATGCTATTCGGGCTTCGGTATCGGCCGCGATGGCAGCCCGGACCAACTTGTTCGTCACCTGATTTGCGTGGATGGAAAGTAAGGTAAAATCCTGTGGGATAAAACAGTATCGGCCGGGGAACGCGAAGCCCGAGCCCATTAGTGGTTGACTGGGCAGTTGGAAAGTTGGCCTTGACCCAGAATTTGGGTTAAAAAAGCGATGGTG
>JBDNFT010000629.1:0-5298 GCA_041689695.1 Planctomycetaceae bacterium
GCTAAAAATGAACAAATACCTGCGCAACCAGATTCTGGTTTTCGTAACGATTGTGTACGGAGTTTGCGACGGGCATGGGTCACCACGATTTTATTTGAAATGGATGCGGAACAAACAGCACAACATTTCGACGTTGAGCAATTTGACTTCGGTGGGCATGCCTTCCCAGTCGCCGGGCGACATGTATTGGCTCCGGCGAAATCGAGAAACTCATTCAGTGTTGTTCCCAGGATACTGGAGGCAAAGTCGCGATTGCTTCAATTCGTGTCAACTTGCACATTGGGTTTGTTGGAGAGGCTGACGTACATTGGCCCGAAGCGTGCTACAGTACCAAGGAACCTGAACAGTGACGTAATTGACGAGTTCAGCAACTGGGGCGACGGGTTAGGAGCATGGCACTGGATGCTTCAATGTAGTGACGATGACCTCGAAATTTGCGGGGCGTGGCTTGACGACGCAACCAAAGGACTGGGTACCGGATTTTCGCTCCGGCGGCAGGAGTTGTACGAGGTTGAACGTCACGCGATAAGTGAATTTCTTTGTAAGTATCATCCGAGTGAATACCTAGCCAAGGAGGAACTTTTGCAGTTGGAAGCAGACGTTCAGAACAGCAGAGGATTCAGAAGAATCAGCCTGATAGATCGACGCGCGAATAGAAATCGACATCCGCAAGATGTCGGTGAGGGAGTCACCCAAGTTATTCCGGTAATCGCCGCATTAGTGCGTGCTTCGAGCGCCGAGTTTCCTGGCGGGGCTTTGACCGCAATTGAACAACCAGAACTGCATCTACATCCCTCTCTTGCCGCAAGAGTTGGCGATTTAGTAGTCGCAACATCTCTTAAGAATTGCGAGTCCGTAGCACTCATCGAATCGCACAGCGCACACCTGATCCTGCGCAACCTGCGACACATTCGGCAGACAACTGACGGTGAATTGCCCGAACATATTCCACCGGTCAGCCAGATGACGTCTGCGTGCTGTGGGTTGATAATCTCGGCGACGGAACGACTTTCACTCGGCTGCGGATCAGCGACAACGGGCGTTGGCTCGATCGCTGGCCGGATGGCTTCTTCAGTGAACGACACGAGGAGCTGTTCGAATGATTTACGAATATGCGATAGATCCGCACTGTGATCATGATACGTTGTGGTGTGCGCTCAGTCAGTTTGGAATACATCGCGGCAGGATCCTTTGCGAATGTCCAGCCGACTGGCGTGCGCAATTGAAGGAAGCAATCCATGCTAAAGCGGGCGACGACGACATCGCACGTAAAATCCTAGTGGCACGATTCGAACAGTTGCTCGATGAAGGCTGGTTGCTCAAAAGGCCGGTGTCTGCCTACGATGATTCGAAGCCCAGGTGGATTGAAAAAATTACGCCAGAGCATCGGCGGCAAGGGTTCCGAGGGCTTATTTGCGATGGCCCCAAGAAACTGAATTGCGTCTTGACGAAATACGATTTGCAAGACTCCAATCGTTATTGGTATGTGGATCAAACTCCGCTTATTCAACGAACCGCAGATGACATCGCACAGGCGTTCGCTCCTCTGGGACGGATCAGCACAGATTTGCTGATCATCGATCCGTTCTTCGGTGAGCATCCTCATGACTTTGCGTCCATCCCCGCAATTATCGAGGCTTCAAATTGCGAACAAACGCCATTGCAGCGAGTCGAGATTCATACAGTCCATGAGCCGCACAATTCCAAAAGAAAGGGAGTTTTGGAGATAAGGAACAGTATTGACCATGCGCTCGGTACTGAATTTCGCAGCACGCTTCCGAAATCGTTGCGGATCCGCGTTTTTGTATGGGAGACCGTCAACGAGGGGGACAGTTTTCACGATCGATACATTCTGACGAATCTTGGTGGTGTCGGTGTCTCAATGGGGCTTGATGTTGGCAAGAATGACGGGTTGGGCAGCCATAAGAACACAATTTTTCTCCTCAGTCCAAAACTCTACCAACTTCGAAAAAATCAGTTCGACACAGACAGCGTGCTGCACAAGAGGAGGATCAGCGAAGGCGTCATCGACTACAAATTAATTGAAGAACTTGAGCTTGCTCACGGGCGTTTGCAACTTCGGCCTTGCCGCGAATCTCGGGAGTCTTTCAATGACTGAACAAACACGAATCGTGATTGATTCGCAGATTTGCCATGGTTCGCCTTGCGTGCGAGGACTGCGGTATCCGGTGACCATGATTCTGGAGTTGCTGGCCTCAGGGATGGCGCACGCAGAAATCTTGGCGGATTACGCGGACCTCGAAGAGCACGACATCCGAGCCTGCCTCCCGTACAGGAGAATGAAATGATTTCAGAAAAGACCTCCGATGCGGATCGACGAGCTACCGCGATCTACGAAGAGAAACTGCGAAGCCATCTGGAAGCCACAAATCTGCATGCGATTGTGGCGATCGAACCGAACTTGGGGGATTGTTTCCTGCGTCAATCATTGAGCGACGAAATTCAGGCATCTAGGAAATCGCATCCACATCGGCTGGCGTTCGGGATACGAGTGGGTCATGCCACTGCTGTACACTTTGGAGGTCTGAATTCGTAAAGTGAAACTGCAGCCTTTGATCTCGTCGGTGAACCGTTTGTCATCAAAGCGTGTCCGTGACGCCTTATGGGAATTTGTAGGATGGGCATTCTTGCCCGTCGCTGTCTTCAATCATTCACTTCACAACAATTCAGACATTATCCTGAGCAGGAATGCTCAAACTACCTGGCAAAAAGTTTCCCGCACATGAACCCGCAATTCACAATCACGAACGCAATCACTCGCGATCTGACAATGATCGAACGCGCTCGTGGTTTTTTAGATGCGGCGACGCTGTCGGATGAATGGGTGAAGCGAATGAGCCAACGGGCTTTGCTGCTGGAAGCGCATCATACGACGCACATTGAAGGCACTCAGCTGACGCTGGAGCAATCTCAGGCCGTATGGGAAGGCCGCGATGTAAAAGATGCGAACACGGATGATGTGCGTGAATTGCTGAATTACCGCGATGCGTTTCAACTGGTTTCAGAATATCTGTCCAGCGGCCTGCCGATCACAGAGATCTTGATTCGTTCGATTCATCAGAAACTGGTTGACGGCGTACGAGGCGAGGAGGGGAAACCTGGTGCGTATCGGCTGGTGCAGAATTACGTGGTCAGCGGAAAAACGGGCAAGCCGGTCTATACGCCTCCTCCGCCGGAAGCAGTACCGGGGATGATGCAGGATTTTGTCACCTGGCTGCAGGCCGAGTCCGACATTCATCCGGTACTCACGGCAGGCATTGCGCAGTTTGAACTGGTTCATATTCATCCGTTTGTGGACGGTAACGGACGAACATCACGACTGCTGTCAACGCTCTGCATGTACCGCACGGGCTACGATTTTAAACGGCTGTTTACAATCAGCGAATACTACGATCGAGACCGTCAGGCGTTCTATCGAGCGATCCAGAATGTGCGAGATCAAGGCATGGATCTGACCGGCTGGCTGGAGTTCTTCACTCACGGTCTTGCGACGCAGCTTGATGAAGTTAAAGCAAAAGGTGAACGAGTCATCCGAGTTGATGTTTTGGCACGGCAGCACAATCTGAATGAACGACAAACTTTGGCGATTGAACATCTATTCGAACATCAGCGACTGACAATCAGCGAACTTGAGTTTCTTTGTCCCGGCACGGCTCGGCGTAGTCTTCAGCGAGACATGAAGGATCTGCTGGGGAAAAAACTGATTGAAGAGGCTGGTTCGGGGCCGACGGATCCAAACCGCTACTACCGGCTCGCTCAGCTGTGACAAACTATGTCAATTGGCTGTGACAAGCTGTGACATGGAGCTGTGACATGCGGCGAAAGCCTCAGTTGCGTTCCTATTTATTGATTTTTCGAGTGTTTTATTGGCGGCACGAGAGCCCGCACCGTCGGCGAAACTACGTTGCTGGCTTCGTTTGTAACGTTGGCAATGGCTGCACCGTTCGTCGCCGGCTGGATCATTGAAAAGCAATGCCTGTTTCCTGTGAGGACTCATCACAACCGAGTAGACTGCCCAGCCACGATAGGGGGATGGCGGAGCGGTGGTAAAACTTGTGGCGGCGGAACTGAAATACAACCTTTCTTTCACAGCGGGCGGACTGATGCTGGGGGAATCGACGGCCCTTGCGGCGGTGTATTTGCAGCAGCTGGACTGGAACGCTGCCCAAACCATCGTGCTGGAACAGAATTTATTTCAGACCAGGACGGACAGTACGGCGCGACGGAAGCTCCGGGAAATCACGCCAAGGCTGGCGACCATGACACTCGATCAGCTGAAATTGATTGTCTGCGGGTCATTGGCGGAGCAGCGAGCGTTGTTGTGGCTAAGTGTTTGTAAGCGAAACCCGATTCTGAAAGATTTTGCCCGCATGGTGGTTCGTGAAAAATACCTGACGCTGAATCCTCTGCTGCGCACGACAGACTTTGTTCGCTTCCTTGACCAGCAAACTGTTTGGCATGAAGAGCTTGAAGCATTGACGTCCAATACCCGGGCCAAGCTGGCAACGGTGGCCATGCGAATGCTCAGAGAAGCAGAACTGATCAATTCCGACGGCATCATTCAACCACCGCTGATGTCACTGGAACTGGCTCACGTCATTCGTGACGAAGACAAGAATTGGTTTGAAATCTTTCCTGTCAGCCTGTCTGACATTCCAGGGGCTGCGGTATGAATCATCACCTGGAAACTTCTCCGTTGCCCGAACGTTTTGAACATCTGCTGCAGCTGCTGAGCAGTCAAAGATTTCTGCAGTGTGAGGGGCTGAACAACGAAGTTCCGTTCTTCATCTGTCCGTACGCTGCCAGTGAATCGGTAGAAGTCACGGCCATGCAGCGTCATTTGATATCACAACTGCGGCAGCACGGCGTCGAGCCGCTTCACATTGATCTGTACGACATGGCTCACGAGATTCTTGTCCGTGAAGGTGACTGGGACTGGATCGCGAAGAATGAAACGACAGTACCCAAAGACAAATTGTTGGAAGATCTGCAGGGCATTTTGGATGCTGAACATCGACTGATCCCAGAGATCTCTGCTCGAATGTCGGCCGTCGAAAGATTTGACATTCTGATCATCACGGGGATCGGAGAAGTCTTTCCGTACATTCGTTCGCACACCGTGCTGAACAATCTTCAAAAGGTGGCGGAGAAGAAGCCCACGCTGCTTTTCTTCCCAGGCCAGTATCAGCAATCACTCGAAAAGGGTGCGTCGCTCGAACTGTTTGGGCGGCTTCGCGACGATCGATACTACCGCGCATTCAACATTTTTGAACGAGA
>JBDNFT010000630.1:0-1796 GCA_041689695.1 Planctomycetaceae bacterium
AGACCTCGGCGATGTCAGCCAGATTCAGATCGTACTGGTAATGCTCGGGGTGTCGTAGAGGCCTGGTTTCAGCGTCAACTGTCTGCTGCTGTTTTCCGGCGTTGGCGTGGCGAAGGATGTTATCATGGAAGTGCGAGTTGCCACCGTCGAAGATCGCGTCGCCGCGTTCGAGGAGCGGAACGAGGGTGTGCAAGGTCGATTCAACCACGCCCGCAGGCACCATCATCCAGACAGTACGCGGCTTCGTCAGCTTATTCACGAAGTTCTCCATCGACGTCGCCCCGACCGCACCTTCTTCGGCGATTGCCTGCACGGCTTTTGGCTGGAGGTCGTACACGATGCACTGATGGCTGGCTCGAAGCAGCCGCCGCACCATGTGGCTTCCCATTCGGCCAAGTCCGATCATGCCCAGTTCCATGTGATTTTTTCTCCCTGTATATTGGCCAGCCCGCGTCTCACAAATCTTTCGTGTGAGATCAGTCACGGGCCGACGTGATGGCTCTCAAGCACCGCCACTTTTTCCAGACGGCGTCGATGTCGCTCGGCACTGCTGAAACGAGCGGCGAGAAACAGCTTGATGAGTTCCAAAGCGACCGCAGAACCAATCACTTTTCCGCCGAGACAAATGACATTCATATCGTCGTCCTCGACCCCCTGACGGGCTGAGAAGACATCATGAATCAGCGCGGCACGTACGCCGACAATTTTGTTTGCGGCAATGGACGCGCCGACGCCACTCCCACAAATCGCCACTCCGCGTTCAACGTCGCCGCCCGCGACAGCTCGCGACAGGGGAATGATGAAGTCGGGGTAGTCATCTCCGGGGTTCAGCTTGAGTGCCCCGAAGTCCACCACCTCGAACTTAAGTCCGCGCAGCGCTTCTGCCATCTGTTCTTTCAAGATGAATCCACCATGGTCCGCGGCAATTCCCACTCGCATCATGTTTCTCCCTGATCAGCAGTTGTAGGTCATCCGTCAACGACTGCCTATTGGCGCCGGCTGACCATAACTGCGTCATTGAGTAATTCTGACGCAGTGCGTCGTCAGAAGGGAAGGTGGCCCATGAGCAGCAGAATCACAAGGATCAGGACGACCAACCCCAGACCACCGCTTGGTGCATAGCCCCAATTCCGACTGTGTGGCCATGTAGGCACGGCCCCCAGCAGCATCAGAATCAAGAGCACAATTAGAATGGTTCCTAACATTTCAATTCCCCTTTATATAGACAAAGTGCAAAAATCGGCAGCGGCATCGCCACCCGTAATTTATTTCTGACAGAGCGTTAATCCTTTTTGAATTTCTCTTTCGCTTGATCTCCCAGCTTGTGGACCTCCGCCTGAGCCTGTTCTTTCAGTTCCACGGCCTTTTCCTTGACCGTTTCGACATCCTCTTTGGCTTTGTCCGAGTCCACGGTAAGGTTCACTTCAGTCTTTTGACCGTCCGCTTCGCCGCTTTGCGTCGAAACAGAAAACCAGCCGCGATAAAGCCCTACACCGCCGACACAGATCAGCAACAGAAACAGCATTCCAAGTAGCTTTTTCATCAATGAACTCCTGAATTCGTTGTCAATAGCCCGATTCTTACAGCGATACCGGCATCCCGGCGACCACGGACTTTATGGTCATGCGTGACGTTGCCCGTGCAGCGATACCCCGAGCGCACTATTCGGTTGCGCTTTCGAGCGTTGCACCAGATCCTTTGTGTGTTTCACTTCGGCGAACTTCCATTGAACAGCCCACACAATCGTGCCCGTTTTGAGCCTGTTTGCGACTGACTGTTTGAACCCGACCTTGAAA
>JBDNFT010000631.1:0-3959 GCA_041689695.1 Planctomycetaceae bacterium
GGAACCTGAGGCAGGCACCGCACCTGCGACCATCGATCGCTTGGCTGTCATCGTTCCTGTTTACAACGAAGACCGCACCGTCGCCGAACTGCTCCGCCGTTTAGAAGCACAGCCATGTGTTTCCCAAATCATCATTGTGGATGATGGTTCCACCGATCGAACGTGGGAGGAACTGGAACCCTGGCGAGCCCGTGCCACATTCACCCACAAACACGGGGAAGACACACAATCCATCATCGTTCTCCAGCATGACAAAAACCGAGGCAAAGGCCGAGCGATCCGAACGGGCCTCGACCACGTTACATGCAGTCACGTGATCATTCAGGACGCCGATCTGGAATATGATCCTGCAGACATCAACAAGCTCTGGGCGGTAATGCAAAGTGGCAAAGCCGACGTCCTCTTCGGTAGCCGTTACCTAGAGAATCCGAATCTGCAGAAAGGGCGGTTTGTACTGCAATCCGGCGTACGTTGCCTTAATGTGCTGGTTCGACTTCTCTTTGGGCTCCGTCTAACGGACGAGGCAAGCTGTTTTAAGATGTTTCGCACAGAGCACATGATGCGGATGCATCTGCGTTGCGAGCGATTTGAGTTTTGTCCTGAAGTGACCGGGAAAGCGGCGATCATGAAACTTCGGATGGAAGAGGTCGCCGTCGGTTATTCGCCGCGTAGTGTGGACCAGGGAAAGAAGATCCGATTTCGTGACGCAGTTGAGGCCGCAATAGCGTTGATCAGGATTCGCTTCGGACTTTGGGAGATGCTGGAAACTGGCGCGAGACCCCAAAGTCATCTCACGGAGTTGCGGCAATTCCCAGCGATGTTTTCCTCAATTGCATTGATTGCTGCTGCCGCCCTGAAAATGCAGGTTGCAATTGATTCGAGGGCTATTTGGACGGGAAATGCCTTCTTGGCAGTCGTTGAAGCTGCAATCGCGTTTACGCTCATGAGTGGCATTTCGCTGGCCGCCACAAACTTAGTCACGATCTTAGTTTTTATCATATTTTCACTCTATTCGTTTAAGCTGGCAGTGTCAGGAGCGGATGTGTGTGGTTGCTTCGGAGCAGTGCGACTCTCGCCTTGGTTTGCAGTGGCGATCGATCTCTTCGTATTAACCACATGGTTAGTCCTATTCGGGGCCAATCGCGTTCAACTACCCAGATCTCTTCGGACTGTGTGGAGCCTTCTGTTAGTCGTTGTAGCAGCAGGAGCGATTACATTGGGGACAATGACTGTACAGGTGGCCGCGGAGGTTGTGACTGGACGGGAACTGACAGTACTTCAGCCACGGACCTGGTTAGGTGAACGTTGTCCGATTCTGGGTTCCGCAAATATCGGCAGTGAACTGGCCGTCGGCGAATGGATTGTAATCCTTCATCATACGGGATGTTCAGCGTGTCAGCAATTACATGATGAATATGCCGGCGTTGGCGTGAAACTCCCCTTAGCAAACACTCCGAGTACACGAGTCGCATTTCTCGAAGTCGGATATCCGGAATCGCGATTGTCGGGCCCGGATCGGCAATCGAGCAGTTTGTATTCAATAGGCTGGCTGAATCCGGAAATTGACTGGGTTGCTCCCACGCCCTGCGTGTTTCGTCTTTCCGATGGAACAGTAACTGATGTACAAGAACACGCGGGGCTGGGATCGTCCGTCCGATTCAGGCGGTCGAACTAAGCTACGCAGCAAATTTAGAGATATCCGTAGTTTGAGTCGTTGAGAGTTTCGTTTCATTTCCGTTTCGTTTTTTGGGAGAATTTCATGCTGAAAACTATTTCAATGATCGTTGTGGGCGCTTCCATCAGTTTGGGGGCTGTCTTGCAATCTCATTCTTTGTCCACTGATAGTAGACTTTCCTCCTCGGACCTCGCGAGCATCCGTGGCGCGTCACCGCCCGGTTGTGTTCAGTCAGGTGTACTCCACTCGTGCACGCATCCAGCTGGGCCATCGTTTGATAGTACTTGCCGCAATTGTTTTTCTGTATCAGATCAAGTTCGTGCAACTTCGGCTACGTATCCAGTTCCTGGAGCTTGCGCGACGACCGGAACAGGATACATGAATAATTGGTTCAGAACATGTTCAATGTCAGGACCAAGCAATGAGTCTATCTGCAGTACTGGAATAATGGATTGCACTTGGCCAGTGAGTTGCGTTTCTGGAGCAGTCGTTAATGACATGCAATGCGACGCATCTTGGATGTGTACTGTTTCGGCACCACCACAAGATTTTGTTGGGTTTGATGGCAAAGATTGGCAGCAGCGCTATGCGTGCCGCGACTGTTCAACGGGTGCACCATCTGCAGTTGGTGTATTCAGAGTCAACACCGGAAGTTGCGTTCCTGCTTCGCAACCTGAGTAGAACGCCAATGAACATGATTCAGCATGTGGTCGTACTCTTTCGGGTTCTTGTTTGCGGTTCGCCGATGTGGATCAAAGTCGATCATTTTAGTCATTCGGACTGAGGAATCGGAAATGCGAAAGTTCTTTCTGTTTGTCACATTTCTTGTTTGTTTCAAGCCCACAGTCCAATTGTCAGCGATCGAGAAACTCGAAATTCTGCACGAGATCTCAGTTCGTCACGTCGCCAACAGGGAAAAGATTGTGACATGGGAAGGAAAAGTTGAGGTATTGGACCGCTACTCGCGTCCAAACGAAACGCAATCTGCAACATGCGAGGTAGAGTATGCCTTGAATAGGGCCGAGGACCAATATCGATGGACATTTCGGCAACTGAAGCTCATGCGTACGGTAGACGGAAAGCAAGAGACAGACCTTCAACTCTATCAGGTGGGCGGCATTCGCACGAAAGGAGGTGTGACACGCCTCGACGCATTCGATCATGGAGACTACAAAGGCCCACAAGCATTGGGAATTCATGAGGTGGGCTATTTTCATCCTGGTCCCGGGTCATTGGACTTTGATCCGATGTACTATTTTCAAGAAGGATCCCGGACCGTGGAGGCTAGGTTCGACTTGTTCTACGAAATGAGTGGACGTCCGCATCCTCGACGAACCACGAATCGTGTGGGAACCTGTGTGACATACCGCGAGGATTTTAACGTCGTGAATGAATTCACAGTTGATCTCGCGCAAGGAGCGAACTTAGTCGAATCGCTGTACACGGAGAGCGATGAGAATGGCGGATTACTTATGGAAACGAAGGTGAATACGAAGTACCAGATGATTTCTGACATTTGGGTTCCGTCGAACGTAGATTATGTCAGCAGACGGCCACAGGATGGCACTAGTTTTACGCGGTCGTTCACTTGGGTTTCACAAACGGTAAATGGCGAACTTGATGATGCGGCATTCAGCCTAGCCACCATCGGAGCGAAGGACGGCGACATCGTTAGTGATAATCGCAGCGGAATTGGTCTCACGATAGCGGGTGGTAATCTTGTACCGGCCGGGAACGTTCCTTTTAATTCGGCCGTTCCAGAATCAAAGCGAGTTCGTTGGCTCGTTATTTTGGCGGTGAGTGTTTTCGGTCTTGCCTGTATGTTAGCTTTCATGTACCGAGACAGAAGGAGAAAGAGTCATTGACTCCTCAACGGCGGATGTTAATTGCTGGCGGATTACTGATACTTGTGGCGGTTGCGACGTTGCTGGGTACTATTTCCGAGACGCCTAAACCAGATCCAGAAAATGGCATTCTGTGTGGTCAGGTGTGTGCCCTTCGAATATGCCAACTGCGGGGTGCTGTGGTCTCTACGCAGAGCGTTGTGGCTGAAATGCCCGACTCAACAGGGACGCATTCCTTACTCGATATTGCGGAGTTTCTGGACAAGCAACGAATTCCAACCGAAGGTCGGAGAATTTCTGTGGGCGAACTGACTGCGGAGTCATTTCCGTGCGTCGCGGCGTTGAATGATCCACCACATTTCGTAGTATTGATTCAGAAAGATGCGACTGCAATTCATCTTTTTGACTTTAATGGGCAACGAATTGTGGTCCCGATTTCA
>JBDNFT010000632.1:0-3371 GCA_041689695.1 Planctomycetaceae bacterium
ATGTCGCAGCGAGTCGGCACGCTGTGATCAATGGCGTACGTCGGCGGAATCACGAGGCCATACGGCTGCACTGTGTTGTCGATGCGGCTGCTGTAGCCACGGACCACGAGCCCCTTTTGAGAGATCCATTCGGGATTGCCAGCGAGCAACTGATCGGATCGCTTAATGCCTTCTGCCAGCAATGCGTCGGCCTTGTCGAACTCCTTCACGTCGAAGAACTCGTTGTAGTCCAATGCACACCGAACGGCGCGTTCGAAGATCATGACATCCGGCAGCAGAGCAATCTTCGTGGCATCTTTACTGGCCTTGGTTGTAGCGATCTTTTCCTGAAGCTGCTTCAACGCACCTCGCATCGAAGTCGCTCGATCGTCTGGCACGGCAACGCCGAGTTCCGGGATACGACGAACGTTTTCCGGGATGTTGTCCGGAATACCATCCGCTCGGGCTGGAATCAATACGGAAGCGATGGAAAGAAGAATCAGGACCGACCTGCCAGCTAAATCGACAATTCGCGACATCACACGACTCCATAAAACACCACAAAACATTCGCTGCGGCTGAGTATGAAGATCATGCCCGAGAAGTCAAACGACGGTGTGTCGTCGTCCGACCTGTCCTCTGGTCGGATACCTGATGGTGTCGAATGGCTGACATGAATCGCACGATCTCCAACTTCCGCTGAAGGTAGGGTGAGTTTTCTGGTGATGTGATGCTACGGAAACGAGATAGCTGGTTGGTTGCCGATCTGAGACAGATCGGCGTACGTCATTCATCAGTTTCTCGTAATCACTTCATGCAGATTCAGAATGGTTCGGGCCACGCTTGTCCATGCGGCGAGTTCTGGTTTGGGCAGATCTTCGGCTGCGGGTTTGGCTCCGACTGACAACACTTCCGCCGCAGCGGCAGGATTCGCTTCGTATTCGGCAAGATGTGATTTCAGCAGCTGTTCCAGAACGGCTAGCTCATCCGTAGTGGCACGACGTGAGACCGCTCGGCGGAACGCGAAGTTCAATCGATCCGAAGTCGTTGCACCGCCCTGACGAATGGTCATTTCTGCAAGGGCGCGGGCGGCTTCGACGTAGCTTGGATCGTTCAACAGAACCAGAGATTGCAGAGGAGTATTTGAGCGGGCTCGATCAGCCGTACACTCTTCTCGGTTAGGTGCGTCAAATGCCAGCAAGCTGGGATGTAGATATTGACGTTGCCAGTGCGTGTAGAGTCCCCGGCGATACAACTTCTCGCCAGTGTCGTTCTGCCATTCACGCGCCGGAAAATTCAGATAGGCCCAGTAACCTGCTGGTTGGTATGGAAACACGCTTTTTCCGCCAACGGAATTGACCAGCAAACCGCTGACTTCCAGCGCGTTGTCGCGTACAAGTTCTGCGTCAATACGAAACCGCCCCTGTCGCGCGAGCCAGCGATTGTAGGGATCGGCTTCACGCAGCTTTTCATCGGCCAGTGACGATTGCTGATATGTGTGACTCATCACAATCGCCTTAATTGTGCGTTTGAGATCCCAGCCGTGACTGCGTAAATCATCCGCTAGAAAATCTAAAAGCAACGGATGACTTGGCCATTCTCCCTGAGCGCCAAGATCATCAAGTTTGGGTGAGATACCCGCGCCGAAATAGATCTTCCACAAGCGATTCACGATAACCCGCGAGGTGAGCGGATTTTCCGGAGCGACAATCCACTTCGCAAGATCCAATCGATTCAGCCGTTGATCTGTTGTTGGCCCTGGAGACAATGCTTCCGGGAATGCAGGTGTGACTTCTTCACCGCTTTCGTCCATCCAGTTACCGCGCTTCAGGACTCGCACCATGCGTGGTGCGACGGCTTCGGTGACCAGCGTGGAAGGAATCGCTGCGTCAAGCTGACCGCGTTTCTTTTCCAGCGAAGCGAGTTCATCACGAAGAGGCTTCAGCAGTGGCGCAACGGAACGATAGTAAGTCTCCAACTCAGATTTCTGTGCATCGTTTCGCTGATCTGCAGGCAAAGCAAGGATGGCAATGAGGTTTGCTGGTGGGGCATCGGTGGCTTTGATCGGACGCGGCGACGTGGACACAGACAATCGAAAACAACCGAGATTATGGCCGGGATTGTCAAGATTCTGTGCCATCGCGATCTTGAGTTTTGCGCCTTCGCCAAGAGTCAGATCAGCGGCTGTTTCAAAGACAGCGAAGTTTGGCTGACCGGCTTGTTCCATGATGGCCCAGCCCCAGGTCTTGCCTTTTTCGTCTTTGTCGATGGCCGCTGCGACTGCCCATTTTTTATAGGGATTTGCTCCCGCCGCTCCCGTTTGTTCGTATGTTGCGGTGGCATTTTGGAGCGGGACAGGAATTTCTGTTGTGGCTGGTTTTTCTTCGGCTGGAACTTCTTCGGCTGGCTTTTGGTCATCCGGCTTGGCTTCGCCTGCGGGCGGAATGACTGTCACGATCAGTTCGGACAGCACAAAGTTGCCGTTTCCAGCTCGGCCCGGTCCTTTGTTCGGCAGCGAGTCATCTGGCAGCACTTCCAGTCGAAATGCCGTGACGTTTGGCGGCAGTTTCGAAAACGTCAGTTCATAAGTGTCCGTGGCGGGATTCTTGTCGCTGACCAGAATCGCACCATCCGGGCGCAACGTCATCTTCGCTTCGCCAAGTGACGTCATGGAATCGGCGGTCAGTTGAGTCCATGGGATTTGTGATTTCTCCCATTCGGCCTGTGCCTTTGTGAGTTCCGGCGTGTCAGTGTCGAGCGTCGTTTTTGTCGCGGCGATCTGCTGATCTATTGCCGCCAGGTCCGCAGCTTGTTGTTCGTTCGGGACCTTTACAAATGGTCCCCAGTTGCCGTCCGAGTTTGCTCCGGAATACAGCCCGCGTTCTTTGATGTCTGCAAAGAATGCTTCGAAGCGATAAAAGTCGCGTGTGGTGAGCGGGTCAAATTTGTGATCGTGGCATTCCGCACATCCAAGTGTAATCCCAAGCCACGTGCCGGTCGCATTTCTAACTCGTTCAGCAATATATTTTGCGAGGTATTCTTTGTCCTGGACGCCACCTTCAGCGCTCATCATTCCCAGTCGATTGTATCCCGATGCGATGCGTTGTTCGCGAGTTGGATCGGGCAATAAGTCCCCTGCCAGTTGTTCGATCGTGAACTCATCAAACGGCTTGTTTGCGTTGAAGGATTGAATGACATACTCACGAAACGGAGACACGCTCATCATCTGATCACCGTGATATCCAACTGTGTCTGCGTATCGCACGAGATCCAGCCACCACATGGCGAGTCGTTCGCCGAAGTGCGGAGATTTGAGCAGTCGATCGACGACTTTTTCATAGGCGTTCGGCGACAGATCATTGAGAAACGCGTCAACTTCCGGAACTGTTGGA
>JBDNFT010000633.1:0-2686 GCA_041689695.1 Planctomycetaceae bacterium
CGGAAGATAGACGAGGGCACAAAGCAGGCACCTCGTTCTGACGTTGGAATCTCAATCGCACGCCGAGGTGTCGGCGTTTGGGCGAGAGATTCCAAAATTGCGGCTTGGTCGAATCCTCGAACCAAACTGGTTGGAGCGACCGGGACCGGAATCAAAGGGATCGGATTACCCGAACAATTTGGCCCATGGCACGGTGGCACTGGCAATTCGCGCGGAGTCTGATTCGTTTCGCTTTCATGATTTCCAGCATGATGGTGATCGCTCATGGCTGAAAACTTGTCATCGACGGGCTTGCCGTGGCGAAACAGATAGTTACCGCAAGACGCCACAGCAGTTGACGGCCACGTTGCTGCTACCAGACAAATTGCTGCCATCATCGCCAAACGCGAACACACCATCTGCAAGCAAGTTGCATCCTGGTAAGGGTTTGGATGGGTTTTGGCACAAAATGACATGGCGATCTCAGCAGCTTTCGTATCGTTAGTATGCTTTCTTAAAGTAGCAAAACTCACGGCTGCGGAGAATATACGCGAGCCGCAATCAGTTTTGCTAGAGAAATTGTTTCATCATTGTTTCAAAATATGAAATATTTGTGCCTGTTAATAAATCACATGCTCCCGTTACTACACCGCCCCCTGCACAGGCTAAGCAGAAGAAACTCGAAAAGCAGCGACAAACTGCACCACGACAAGAATCAAAGAAATGTAAGTCCCTCCGTCGTTGGACGCGGCGGCTCAGGCGTGCCTTCCGGGAGCGACACCCGATCGCAGCTCGCCGTGCATGCAGAGCACAGTTCTTTGACGACCCATTTGAAAGACGGCACGGTCTTTGTGACGGTCTTCTTCATCAGTTTCCGTTTGGTGTGTCATTGCCCTGACTCGCTTGGCATCGGTTGTCAAATTTGAAATCAAACATCTGAAATCAACAATCAAAAATCAATCACCAGTTCACATCAAATCGCATTGCCAACAAGTCAGATTGAGTCGCACCGTACGTTGTCTGAGACGTCGTCACCGGATGGATCCAGTCGAACATAACGCGTGTGCGATCGTTCAAATACCAATTGAACCCTGTTGTCAGATCGTTGTACCGGCCTCGATTAACCGAATCGAGACTGAGATTCGAATACCGCGTCTTAACTTCCCAGGCACCTGGGCTGATTGCACCGGGGACGATAAAGAAATTTGACGTCGGGACATTGCGGCCAAACTGAGCTCCATGCTGGCCAAAACGTTCGTAGATTCGGTTCTCGCCCGTCAGGAAGTAACTGAGATGAGCGTATCCGCCGGTGACATTTTGTGAACCGCCTCCCACCATATTCACATTGGACGCGAACCATTCACTCTGCAAAGTGACTGGCCCCATCACTGCCGCAAACTCCAGATTTCCCGTCGTGTTCGAATTGGCAGCGAGGTTGCCACTGTCAATCAGGCGTGGACCTTCACTAATCTGCGGACGGGCACGAAAGCTGATTCGTTTGTCCTGATCACCCGTATGCAGCACACCAATTCCCGTGTGAATCAAGTACCGGCCGTTGGACGGTTCGTCATAGAAAGGAGTCCATGTCATTCGGCCGGAAACGCGATAGCCCTGATTGTCGTCAATTCGCTCCTTCAGCCCTTCACTAACACTGTCGAAAAAGGCTCCCGTGGCCCAGGTGACACTTTGGTCGTCTGTGCAGTTGTACAATGCGATTCCGACTTCACGATCGGCCGCAAAAATTCCCTGCGAAGGAATGGACCGTTCCATAAAGATGTTATTCGTATCGTTTGTGACCTGTTCCAGGCTGAACGGCACGAAGAAATTCCCGATGCGAATTCGACCCAGGCCGGGGATTTCATTCATAGAGAAATAGGCATCTTTTACATTTGGCGAAGTCACTGTTCCCGGGGGGCTTGTTCCCACCGACTCCGGTTCAAGCGTCATCTGCAGGCGAAAATCGAGCTGGCCGTATCCCGTCCCATCCGCCACAAGCCGCAGACGACGGAATTCAAAATAGTCCTCAGTTCCCGCGATAGCGGGATCCGCATTCGCCCAGTTAATATAGTCCAGCTGGATATGTCCGCCGAGCTTGACGGTCCATTTGTCCGTGGACATATCCTGCCAGCCTTCGGCTTTTTTTGTTTCGTCTTCCTTCTTCTTTTTGTCCGATTCCGTGCGCTTCTTCTCAGCTGATTCCAACTGATCGATCCGCTTTTGCAGTCGGCTGAATTCCGAATCAAATGATTTTACATCAAAACCTGGAGACTGCTCGTCAGTAGATTCTGCGTCGGCTGGCGTTCCGGAGTCATCTGATAGCCGAATGATTCCCGACAGTGCTTCGGATTCGCTCATTGCCGTCACCGACAGAGAATCGTCTGACGTGGTCAGCCAATCTGAGGGACCGGCAAAAACTGCCGCTGGCCGACTTGGTGTGCGTTTGTCCGGCACGCCTTGTGCCGAAACTGCGCACATCGACTTGAGAATGAAGATCAGTGCGAAGCAGCGAATCAGGCTGGATTTCGAGCTGAATTCGATCATGTGACTTATGCCTTCCGTGGCAATGCGGCGGAGACCTGATCACGTAAACGCCATAGGCATCTGCGAAATCAACTCCCACCTCCGGTTGTCCGGTCAGCGGAAGGGATTTTATCAATCGAACCTGGGCGTCAAATTGAACAATACCAGTATTTTCGACAGAATCGGA
>JBDNFT010000634.1:0-4590 GCA_041689695.1 Planctomycetaceae bacterium
AAGTGCATCTTTCGGATCGAGCAATTGTCTGCCGCAGAATGATCATCTAAAATACTCCTTCGGCGAGGATACGGGCATTGGGGCTGACAGACTCATGCAATACCACTATTCTCCCCCCTTTGGACCTCTGGTTCCCCGGAATCAGGCTGTGTTTTTGAATCGTCGAAATCGGTTCAAATGGTGGGGTTTTGATTCTTGTTCAGAGGCAGGTTTCGTGAAACGGTTGATCAAAGCTCTTCTCCCGCTCGCCGATTTGTGCATGGTGCCCATGATCCTGCCAGCGGCGATAGTCATGAGAGCCCTGCGTCGGGCAGGCGTTGATCGTATGCCAATGTGCCGCAGAGTTCTGTCCGCGACCGGCGTCTTCCCGATCGCCAATCAGTATTATGAGCCGCTGATTGATTTTCGACTGCTGAATCATCCGCTCGATCAGCATCGATACTTGCCCGGGATTGATCTGAACATCGAAGGACAGTTGGCATTTCTCAGGACATTCATCTACAGCGAGGAACTGCGCCCGTTTCTGGCTCCGAAACAGAACGACTTGACATACAGCTTTGGTAACACTTTTTTTACTTCGGGCGATGCCGAGTTCCTGTACAATCTTGTGCGTTTGAAAAAGCCCAAACGCGTGGTGGAGATCGGCAGCGGCAATTCCACGCTGCTGGTGATTGAAGCAATCCGCAAGAACCAGTCTGAACTTACCGGATACCGGTGTGAGCATATTTGCATCGAGCCCTATGAAATGCCGTGGCTGGAGCAATCCGGCGTCATCGTAAAACGTGAACGCGTGGAATCTGTTGACAAATCTCTGTTCACTCAACTTGAAGCCGACGATTTACTGTTCATCGATTCCTCACATGTCATCCGGCCGCAGGGCGATGTCGTCTGTGAGTTCCTTGAAATACTTCCCGCACTCAAAAAAGGCGTTGTCGTTCATATTCACGACATCTTCACTCCGCGTGACTATCCGGTGGCATGGGTCGTGGACAAGGTCCGGTTTTGGAACGAACAGTATCTGATGGAAGCTCTGCTCAGCGGAAACTCTGACTGGAAGATCATTGGCGCGCTGAATTTCCTGAAGCACGACCATTATGATCAGCTAAAAGCCGTCTGCCCGTTCCTCACGTCGGATCATGAACCGGCTTCGTTTTATCTTGAAAAAATAGCGTAAGGAAGCACCGCTTCGGGAAATACAGCGCTATCGACTGGAGATATTTGACATAGTAATCAATTGACGCTGGCAAAGAAGCACTGCTTCGCGAAATACAGCGCTATCGACTGCGGAGGCGTTTGAAGCAGCGTTTTGCAAAGTCCTTCACCATGGATTGAAGTATCGTCATTCGATCCTCGCGCATCAGCGGATGCGTGTGCCACTTTGCAGGTTGGTAGCCGTAGGCCAGCATGCCATATTGAGCGATCTCCTCGATCTCCCGTATCTGTGCGGCGGAAAGTTCCGACTGATATCGTCCTACGCGACTCGCACTGAGAGGTTCTGTGATTCGCGTGTGATGCGACACGGCCGCAATTTTCTCGAAGCCGTTTTTCGGCGCGGCACTCCCTGATGCATGCAGTGCGATCGCTTCAGCCGCATCCGCCTCAGATCGATTCAAAAATCTCGCCAGCCTGGCAAACGATTGTGCCGGACTAGAACAAAGATCTTCATAGCGACATTCGATGCGCCGGTCGGTCGGAACGACTCGTTCGGCCATCAGCCAGCATCCAAGATACAGGTGCCATTCTAAAGCGGCCGTGACAATCTCATCTGCACCAAACCGCATTTTCAGGGTCGAACAAATGACGTCCCGCGGATCCCGGACCATGTGAATGAAGCGTGCATCGGGCAGCAGTTCCTGAATTGCGGGAATCGCCATGACGTACAAGGGCGTATTGTCACCGATGCAAGACAATTCGTGCCATGGTGTCGAGGAATCCAATTGCCAGACATAATGGATGAAGGCACTGCCTCCATGAATACCGTATCGGTCGCAGAATTGCTGGAATCCGACAAGGGTGGCAGCATTTTTCCAATGGTTGTGTTTCAGCCAGTTGTTTGTTTCCTGGATGAGGCGGTGAAGGGACGAGGGATTCTGGATGTCCTGGAGCAGATTCATCATCTGCCCGATGTAGCCAGTCTCTTTGACAATCTCGATTCCAGCCAGAAGGTTCAACAGTGTCGCTGTGATAGTGGTACCGGATCGCCCGTGGCCAACAATAAAGACAGGAACAGGATGCTGTGACATTTCGATCAGGCCTGATTTCAATGGCTGCCAAAAACGCCGGTGTATTTAGCCGAGCGGCAGAAAACGATTTACCCGCCGCTTGATGTAGGTAAAATAGAAGCTGTCGCTCGCGATGCTGCACTACGCGGCTTTTCGTTGCGATTGAATGATACCGGTCTGCACGATCCGGTTCCATTCATACTCCCAGGTCATCTCATCACGAGCCATTAACGTCGCAGCATTGGTCGCAAATTGCTCAAAGAGGGCGTCGTCTTCGGCCAGTCGCTGCATTTGAGTAGCGAGTTGTTGAGAGTTCAGATCTCCGTCGATCAGAAGTCCGAGCTGCCGACCGCCAATGAACTGCGGAAACTCACCAACGCGACTGGCGATTACCGGCATTCCAAGGGCTAGGTATTCGTACAACTTCGTGCAATTTGTTCCAACCAAGCTGTAACGCTGCGTGCTGGCCAACAGTGCCAATCCGCAACAACGGTGTGTCGCGCTGAATTTACGAAATGCCGCCGGTGTAACGCCATTGTGTACCGTAACACCCGGAATGTCCCGCAGTCGGTCGATCAAACTTATATCACCTTCGCCAAAGATGTGGAGCTCGGAATTCTTCCGCACATTCTCCGGCAGACACTGAAATGCTTCTGCCGCCGCGCCGACACCTTTTTCGACATAGACGCCCCCGATGTAGACAAAACAAAGTTTGCCGGATGGTGATCGGGATTGTCCTGACTCACGCCAGACGGATGCTGGGTAATTATGGATCTCCAGCACCGATGGCTGCCATCGTTCCAGGTGGTGTTTAAGAGTTTGCTGATCCATATGTATGCAGGTGACAAGCGAAACCCACGGCAGGCAGATTTTGTGAATCCAGCGCACGTACAGGCTGAAAAAACGCCGCTTTAGCCAAAAACTGGTACCTTCCATCTGATTGATTTCGAAGTGATCGTATTCGTCATACAGCACGGGCTTTCGGCACACGAAACCAATCATGACTGCTAATGGCAGCACGAACCAGTGAAAACACATGACGGACGTCAACTTAGCGCCCTTCATATTTCCGAGATCCACCGACATCGGACCGACTCGAACCGGAACGGTCGGATTCTCAGACTTGTCCAGAACCCACGGTCCACGAGGAACCGCCCAGACTCTGACGCCCATGCCTTTTGACTGCACGCCTTCCATAAAAACAGACATGCGTTTGGTGACGTTTCTGCCCCCGGTGAGGCACAGAACATAGTGAGAACTGCTGGCTTTCGGCATCCGATTCTTCCGTGAATTCAATAACATCAAAGTGAAAATGCAGCATCCTCGTATTGCCCTGCAATTACGGCAATAGCAATGCCAGCAAGTGCGTTAAGATCGCTCGATCAAAATATAATTGACGTACATTCAGCGATTCGAAACTACAGATTCACGCTGATTTCGACGGTGTTGTCTTAGTATCGCAAATAGGACGATCCCCGAAATGTATCCTGTTCCGTAGGAGAGATGAATCACGGGGAATGTCAGTGCAGTATGCCAAAACAGACGTATTCCATGTTTTCGGGTGAGTGCCCAGGATGTCACAATGATGGCTGTGCCATAGAGCAGTATTTCCAGACAGAACAGCACGGCAAACAATGGCCACCAAAAACTTAATACGATCAGGAGAATCAAACTGATCACAAACACCGGTGGAGCGAATTGGCGTAGTGTTGCCGGAGATCCCAGCTTGATGTTGACGAGCGGCTTGAACAATCCATACTGGTAAAACATTCTGGAAAGTTTCCTGCGGTTTTCCCTGGCAAAATACTTAATACGCACAGAGGGAATTAACACGATTTTTCCGCCATTCTTTAATATTCGTCCATTGAATTCGTCGTCTTGATTGCGAACAAGTTGCAGATCGAAGTATCCAAAGCGATCAAACACATCACGGCGAAAACATCCGAACGGAACCGTATCAGCCTCTGCATCCCTGTCACCGCCAAGTCGATACCCGGCATTGCCGATTCCCAATGGATGAGACGTCGCCAGCACGATGGCTCTGGCTTCATCGGTGTCTGCGCCTGGCTGAGAGTCCCAGACTCCCCCCACATTGTCAGCTTGATGGTCTGCGAGTTTACTGACTAGTACCTTCCAATAGTCCAGTGGATAGATCGAGTGCGCATCCATCCGAATCACAACGGCCCCATGGCTCGCCTGAATCGCCGCATTCAATCCGGTCGGCACGTATCGGCCTGGGTTATCGATCACCAGGATCTGCGGCCACACTCTGGCGTACTCATTCAAAAGTAACTTTGTGCGATCCGTGCTCATGCCATCCGCAAAAATGATTTCAGACTTATCCTTTGGATAATCCTGACTAAGTAAA
>JBDNFT010000635.1:0-3471 GCA_041689695.1 Planctomycetaceae bacterium
CCACCGACAGTTTCCGTTCATTGCGACGGATTCGAATATATTCCTGTGCGCGAATTTCTTCACTTGGCGTGGCAGCATCCGTTGAGGACTGTTCGGCTTTGGCCTTGCCGCCATCATCAGCCATCAATTTGACGGCCATCACAGTTGTCGCCAGGCTCACAAGGCATAGTACCGCAGCGTACGGAAACACACGTTTCCGGCTACAACAGGCAGCGTTTTCAACTGACGCATCATCGACTGGCAAAAGTGATTGATTCATTTCACGACTCACTCTGGGGAATTTTGCAGTGGCGAAACCAGTGTGGCCTCGCAGTCCCGTGATTATCGCACCGTTTCGACCAGAACGAAGCCCCGGATTCTTCAAAGTTCTCGGTTTCTACCAATCATTCTGATCATTGCGTAGGTCATACATTCCCGTCTGCCGGGCCCGAAACTGGTGAACATATATTCGTTGCAGGGAATTTTCGGTTGGAAACTGCTAGAATCCGGAGCGTGACAGTCAGGCGTCTCTTATGTAAACCGTACCGCCCCTGTGGCGAATCCCAGATTGCGTTAAAAACGGGCATCGGAATTTGATTCCGATGAATTGTTGATTACTCTCACGGGCTACTTGTGAGATCCCAGGGCAGTTGGCCTGTTCCATTCGTGTTTGTTCCCACCGCACATGAGCGATCCAAAAACCGATTCATCAGACCTCTCCACAATTCCCGTCCGTGTCCTGATCGTCGATGATGACGAAGGGCACGCTCAGGCGGTCGCCGACTCACTTGCGCGCATTAACTGTGAATGCACAGTCGCGGGTTCCGGGGAACGCGGTGCTCAGCGCATCCATTCAGAATCATGGGACGTCGTCGTCACTGATCTGCGGATGGGTGAAGTGGACGGGCTGGAAATTCTTCGGCTGACCAAAGAAGAACTTCCCGATGCAGAAGTCATCGTTCTGACGGGGCACGGTTCGATTGCGTCGGCTGTCACCGCGATGCAGCACGGCGCTTACACGTATCTCACCAAGCCGCTGGATATCGGAGAACTCCGATCGGCTGTCGAAAAAGCTTCCGCGAGGTTGCGGCTGATCCGTCGCAATGCCGAACTACGCCAATCGCTGGACGAACGTTTTGGATTTGAAGGCGTCGTGGGCAACAGTCCACAAATGCACAACATCATTAACATTCTGAAAAGCGTCGCTCCGACGGACAGCACGGTCTTGATTCACGGCGAGAACGGAACTGGAAAAGAACTGGTCGCCCGCGCGCTGCATCAGAACAGCCCGCGAAAAAACAAACCATTCGTGCCGCTGAATATCTCCGCGTTGCCCGACAGTATTCTTGAGAGCGAACTGTTCGGCCACGAAGCTGGCGCTTTCACCGGGGCGATGGGACGGCGTATCGGTAAGTTCGAACATGCCAATGGAGGAACCTTGTTCCTGGATGAAGTCGGCGAAATGCCGATGGACACTCAGGTCAAACTGCTGCGAGTGCTGGAAGAACGCAAGATTACGCGACTTGGTGCCAACGATGAATTGCCAATCAACGTGCGGCTAGTGGCCGCGACCAACGCCGATCTGCAAAAGCTGGTGCAGGATGGAAAGTTCCGCGAGGACTTATATTACCGTATCAACGTGGTCTCCATCAATCTGCCGCCGCTGCGAGAACGTGCTGGGGACATCCCACTGCTGATGGAACATTTTCTTCGCGATCTCACCAAACGCACGGGCCGTGACGCTCAGGGATTTTCGCGGGCTGCTCGAAAAGCGATATTGGGCTATCAATGGCCGGGCAATATTCGTCAACTGCGAAATACCATCGAACGCATGCTGGTGCTCGACAACGACGGCGTCCTTGACATCGACGGACTGCCTCCCGAAATCGCCGTGTTAGTGAAAGATCAACTGCCGGATTCCGAAGACGAAATGCCTTCAGGTGCCGACAGTTTGATCGGTAAGCCAATGACTGAAGTCGAAAAATATTACATTCAGCGAGCTCTGGATTTGACTGACGGCAACCGCGAAGAAGCCTCCAGAATGCTGGAGATTGGCGAACGCACGCTGTATCGTAAGATCAAAGAATACGAACTGCGAAAGTAGCCTGCTTTGGAGTAGCGAAACTCGTCAAGAGTTTCGGATGTCCTCTGAAATGGCCGAAAGTCTTGACGACTTTCGCTACGCGGTTTCTCCTGCAATGAGTCCCCTATTCGTCGCTGTTATCAAATGGACGTTCGCCGAGGATCCTGGCAACTTCGTCGCGTTCCAGGTTTTCTGCTTCCAGCAACGCATTCGCCAGAGCGTCCATTTTGTCACGGTATTTTGTCAGTAACTCGACCGCAGAGTCATAAGCGTCGTGCATGATTTTCTGCACTTCGACATCAATCAGCCGTGCTGTTTCTTCGCTGAATTCGCGAGAGGTATGCATTTCCTTACCAAGGAACGGATGCTCTTCAGACTGACGAAACGCCACCGGACCAATCGCTTCGGACATGCCCCAGCTCGCGACCATGCGACGTGCAAGGCTCGTCGAACGATTGATGTCGTCTTCCGCTCCGGCTGAGTACTCATGGAAGACCAATTTCTCTGCCGCACGGCCTCCCATCATCATGATCAGCCGAGCTTTAAGAAGATGTTCTCCGACGTTATAGAGTTCTTTTTCGGGCATCAATTGAGTGACACCCAACGCACGCCCGCGAGGTACGATGGAAACCTTGTGAACCGGGTCCATCCCCTTCTGACACCACGCCAGAATTGCATGGCCAGCTTCGTGCCAGGCTGTCAGCCCGCGTTCCTTTGCTTCCACAGGCTCATCCCGTGGCGCTCCCATCAGGATTAGATCCTGAGCGTATAGAAAATCGACCATCTCAACAAAACGTTTGTCTTCGCGACCGGCCTTGAGTGCGGCCTCGTTGACAAGTTTCGCCAACTCCGCGCCGCTATAGCCAATTGTCGTGCGTGCCAATGAATCAAGTTCAACGTCATCTGACAGGGGGACTTTTCGAGTGTGAACTTTCAGAATGCTCAGTCGACCTTCACGAGCTGGTTTATCGACTGTGACGTGGCGATCGAAACGACCAGGCCGCAGTAAGGCGGGATCGAGCACGTCCTGACGGTTCGTCGCAGCGATGACAATGACCGTTTCACCCTGTTGAAAACCATCCATTTCGCTGAGAATTTGATTCAGCGTCTGCTCACGCTCATCGTGACCACCACCCACGCCAGCTCCACGCACGCGGCCGACAGCATCGATTTCGTCAATGAAGACGATGCACGGTGCCGCTTCGCGAGCTGTCTTGAACAGGTCTCGCACGCGAGTCGCACCAACACCGACAAACATCTGAATGAATTCAGATCCGTTGATCGAAAAGAACGGTACGCCAGCTTCACCGGCCGTCGCGCGGGCCAGCAAAGTTTTGCCGGTGCCGGGAGGTCCAACAAGCAGCACACCCTTCGGGATTTTGGCTCCAAGCCGTGTAAACTTTTTCGGC
>JBDNFT010000636.1:0-2220 GCA_041689695.1 Planctomycetaceae bacterium
GGCCACTGGTGGTATTCCAATATTCCGGTGTACATTGAACGCGACACTCGCGGCCGATTGCAAGCGGTTCCACGGACAAAACAGGTGGGTTATTACAGCGATATGTACAAATTAGAGTTTGCCTTGCCGAAATTTGCGATGTATCGCCGGATTTTGGCGAAGGTTTTAGCTGAGGATTTCGTGGTGGAACGCGGCTGGAGTGTTGAGAAGGCCGTTTCATTAGGTAAGACTGTACTTCGGGGCAACGTTGAGGCAATATTCGGTTAGGGTTCGTTCGAACAATTCGTGAGCGGCTGGGCGCTAGCCGCCGGTAATAGAGACTGTAGAATACCGGCGGCTAGCGCCTCGCCGCTCTTTATATCGGACAGTTATTCATTGCCCGCGCGTTGCGCCTTATGTTGATTTGGATGACAGGTACTGGATTCATTCATGGCACGCATTGTTCTTCTAAAAGACGGTCAATCGTTTCCCTACGAACTGACAAATTTCCCAGCCAAACTGGGCCGGCATCCGGACTGTGACGTGCAGGTCGATTCCAACATGGTGTCGCGTTTCCACGCACAGTTGGTGAATATCAACAATAAGATCCTGCTGGAAGATCTCAGCAGCGGCAACGGTTCATTTCTGAACGGTCGGCAGTTGGAAAAGAACAAACCTTTGCCATTGCGACACAACGATCGCATCAAACTGGGACCTATTAAGTTCCGCTTTGAAGATGACGCCGATGACAGTTCGGCCGAACAGGGCATGACGATGGGCGTCGATCTGAACGACGGCGCGTCGTCAACGATCATGGGCAGCGCGTCGGCTCGGGGCTTTGGCGTTTTCGAAGTGCGTCCGGAAGAAAAACTACGCGGGATTCTGAAGATCAATCAGAGTCTGGCAGGGATGATTGAAGTCGGCAGCATTGCTCCCAAGATTCTGGACACGCTGTTCGAAATCTTTACTCAAGCGGATCGTGGCGCAATTCTGATGAAGGATTCGGGGGTCAAAAAATTCATTCCGGTGGCTCAGAAACAGCGAGTTGAAAACGAAGACGAATCCGTACGTTTAAGTCGCACGGTGCTGGAACGAGTGATCAATGATAAAACAGGGATTCTGTCCGCCGATGCGGCAAGCGACTCGCGTTTCAGCGCGAGCGAATCGATTTCCAGTCTGACAATTCATTCTATGATGTGTGTTCCGATGATCGACATGGAAGGAGAAGTGTTCGGAGTGATCAGCCTGGACACTCAGAATTCGATGAAACGATTTACGGAAGAAGATCTGGAATTGCTGCTGGCGGTGGCCAATCAGGCGGCTCATTCGTACGAAAATGTGCGATTGTTGCAGAGCCATCTCGATAACGAAAAGCAAAAAAAAGAATTGAAGATCGCACGCAACGTTCAAAAGGCATTGCTGCCTGAAAAACTTCCCGACGTCGATGGTTACCGCTTCTTTGCGTCGTACGATGCAGCTCAAGCTGTCGGCGGCGACTACTTTGACTGCTTCCGGATTGGTGAGCACAAGGTGTGCGTTTCATTTGGTGACGTCGCTGGCAAAGGCGTTCCTGGCGCACTGATTATGTCGCGAATTGCAAGTGTCGTGCAGAACACGATGAGCTTCACCGATGACGTTCTGGTCGCAATTCAGCGCATCAACTCTCACATGTGCCACAGCATGGTTGAAGGTCGCTTTGTGACATATATCCTTGGTGTGATTGACCTGAAAACCAACCGAATTACCATGGCAAATGCGGGACATATGTCGCCACTGATTCGCAAAGCAGATGGCAGCGTGGAAGAATTTAATCTGGAGACGATCGGAATTCCGGTCGGTATTATGGATGGCTATCCGTACGAAATCGTTGAACGGGATATTGCCGTTGGCGATATGTTTGTTCTGATTACAGACGGCGTTGACGAAGCGATGAATCCGGACGGTGAACTCTATACAAAAGAACGTGTTCACGAATTTGTCGCAGCGGGTTCACCAGATCCCACTGAAATGGGAAGAGCGTTGCTGGCGGACGTTCGCATTCATGCCGATGGCCGCGAGCAAAACGACGATATTACCATCATGACCTTTGGTCGTCTTCACTGAATCCGTGTAACACTGCGTTCGGCATTCAGGATCGCAGCAGCTTTGAGATCACCAGAAATCCATGTGGCCACAGTTTAGGCTAACCCATCAACTGAACGTTTCTGGAACTCTGGAACTCTGGAACTCTGGAACTCTGGA
>JBDNFT010000637.1:0-2652 GCA_041689695.1 Planctomycetaceae bacterium
ATCAATTGCTGCTCGCTGAATCGCAACGCATTGCCCTCCTCGGCAGTTGGAATCTGAATCTCATTACGGGACAACTGGACTGGTCGGATCAACTCTACAATATTTTCGAAATCGAGCCGACACAACCCGTCCGCAGTGACCGGCATTTCCTGAGCCTGATCCACCCCGAGGATCGCGAACTGGTTGACGCAGCCTACACGAGGTCCCGCAAGGACCGCCAGCCATTCAGTGTCGCCCATCGACTTCAAATGGCTGGCGGCAGAATCAAGTATGTCGAGCAGAAATGCGAAACGGACTTTGATTCTGATGGAACACCGCTGCGCTCACGGGGCACTATTCAGGACGTAACCACGCGTACGGTGTCGGAAAAAAACATCCTTGCGTCCCTTCAAGAAAAGGAAGCACTCCTGAAGGAAGTGCACCATCAAATAAACAACAATTTCCAAGTCATTATAAGCCTGCTGCGGCTGGAGAGCGTTCACACTACCGAGCCCGCTACAAAGAAGACTTTTGCTGATCTCGAGGGGCGCATCCATTCCATGGCGACCCTGCACGAACATCTCTATCGTTCACGTACCGTTGTTGCGGTGGACTAGGCAACTACCTGACGAAACTTGCAACACAATCATTCCGCTCGCGTAAGCGACACCGGTATGGGTTGGCCTGCGGATTTTGAAGCAAGGCGAAAGAAGACTCTCGGAGTGCAACTGACCTCCGATTTGGCCGCTCACCTTGGCGGCGATCTGGTCATCGTGCCATGGCGATCGGCGACATTCAGTAGCATATTCACGGTCGATGCGTTAACGTCATTCAGTTTCGTTGGATAAATGAAGTCGAGCATTGGAATTATCTGTTCGAGGATGACTGGATATTGTCAGCGATGAAGAAAACGACAATTCTGATTGTGGAAGACGAGGCCATTGTGGCCCGCGACATTCAGCTGCAATTGCAGCAACTGGGGTATAATCCGTTGGCACATACGGGGAGTGGTGAGCGGGCTGTCGTGCTGGCTAAGGAGCTGCGTCCTGATCTGGTGCTGATGGATATTCAACTGTCCGGAACTCTGAGCGGTGTTGCTGCTGCGCAGATAATCCGTGATGAGTCGTCAATTCCCGTCGTGTTCCTGACGGGCTTCGCCGATGACAACACTCTTGCCCTTGCAAAAAGCACTGAGCCCTTCGGCTATATCCTCAAACCATTTTCGGAACGGGATCTGCGCATTACGATCGAAATGGCCGTGTTTAAAAGCAAGGCCGAGGCGAAGCTGCTGGCAAGCGAGCGACGATTCAGAACTATCTTTGATGCCGAGCCTGAATGTGTCATTGTGCTGGGGGCAAGTTGCAGTCTGCACGAGATAAACAGCGCGGGCCTCGCAATACTGGAGGCAGAGTCCGTAGACGAAGTCAGGACACGCGGGATTATGAATTTTATTTTTCCCGAGTGCCGCGCGAGTTTTGATGATCTTTACCAAAATGCAATAATTGGGAAGAAAGATTTAATCACGTTTGAGATTACAGGACTTCGTGGGACGCGACGTTGGTTGGAAGCTCATTCGGCACCGCTCTGGGATGCAGAGCAAGAGTTGACGATGATGCTGTGCGTCATTCGCGACATTACCGAACGCAGACAGGCGGAGCAAACGCTGCGGAAGAGTGAGCGACGATTGTCCGGGCTGATACGGTCTGCAATGGACGCCATTATTACCTTTGACGGAGAATGGAATGTCGTCCTGTTTAACCCTGCGGCCGAGCGGATCTTTCGTTGCACCGTCGGTGACGTTCTTGGGAAATCCCTCCACCAGTTCATTCCGGAACGATTCCGCATTGCTTGTGACGATCATGTGAGGCAATTCGCGGGCAGCGGTATCCCATTTCTTCAGCTGGGCGCGCGAACGGAAATTGTGGGCTTGCGACTGGACGGCGAAGAGTTTCCGGCCGAGGCATCGATCCTGCAAATTGATGATTCCGGCAAGCTGTTCTTCACTATCATTCTTCACTATCATTCTTCGCGACATTTCCGAGCGTAAGCGAGACTCCGAGGCTTTACGCGAATCTCAGAGTATGCTGGCGTTGATTCTGGATAGTATTCCCCAGGGCGTTTTTTGGAAGGACCGCGACTCTGCTTACCGCGGCGCAAACCGTGTGGTCCGTCTCGCGATGGGTTACGACTCCGAGGAATCGATCGTCGGAAAGAAGGATCATGACGTTGCCTCGTTCAGTCGGGAACAAGCGTACTTCTATGTCCGTACGGACAGCATTGTGATGGAGTCCGGAGAGCCGCAGTTCGACATTCAGGAAACAATGACGCTCCCCGATGGTTCCACGATCTGTCTAGAGACAAACAAGAAACCTCTGCACGACCCAGCTGGGACGGTGATCGGACTCCTTGGGACATGGCAGGATATCACCGCCCGGAAACGAACGGATGATGAACTGCTGGCCAGCCGGGAACGTCTTTTGATTTTATCGCGGCATCTCATTTCCGCTCAGGAAGCCGAGAGGAGACGCATATCGCACGAGCTACACGACGAAATTGGTCAGGTTTTCACGGCTGTCAGCCTGCACCTGCAATTGGTCAAATCCAACATCCCGACGGAGTGCAGCCCGCTGATTGATGAAAGTCTGCAGATTGTTGGGAAAGCCATACAGCAGG
>JBDNFT010000638.1:0-8444 GCA_041689695.1 Planctomycetaceae bacterium
CGGAAATTCGTCGTTTGGAACTTCCCTGGGCGTTGGTCGCGGTGATGTTGGAGGAAAATTTGTTTCGGGGAATTCATCCAGAGCAGGCTGTTCGTTGGGGCGAGAACGTGGTCGTCCGCCGGAATTTCCTGCGGGAGGAGTCGGCACAGGTTGATCGGCGTCGAAGAAATCGGCTTTCTCGTCATCAATGGGCGGTGCGAGGCGTGTGCCAGGCTTTGGTCTGGCTGGAGTCTGCGGATCAGGAGTAAATTCGAATTCTTTGGTTTCATCGGTATCAAACCCCGGCAATTCCATAAGCGGAGTGTCTTCCGCTGGAACGTTGCGAGGAGTGGATGGTTTGCTTGTGTCTGGAGCATCCGTATCAAGGCCACCGAATACCGGAAGCTCGTCCGGGATGAAAGGTTCCAGGGGTTCGTCAGCCTGATTCGTTGTGTTTGGCGAACGTGCGGCTGTTCCGACTCTCCTTGTTGCTCGCGCGTCGCCATGTACCTGCGCGGTTGTTGGCTGGATACTGTTCATTAAACCTGGAGATGTAGCGGCATTAGAGTTGAGTGCTTGTGAATGGCCTGGCAATGCGTCCAAATGTGGCGTGGCAACGGGTGCAGCAGTGACCGCAGTCACGCTCGCAGCAGCGGGCTGTCCGTTCAATGCCGTTTGTTCCGTCGCAGCGGATCGGGCAGTTGCCGTCGGAGATGCTGTCGCTGGCGTTGCATTGCCATTGAAAAACTGAGTTGTCGATTTGCCCGTTGGTGTGCCTGTTGGTTTGCCTGGTCGAACGACAGTTGGAGCGACGTTAGCTTGTGATGCTTTGTCGGTCGCTGGTTCAGGGGAGTAGCTTACTGTTTTAATTGGTTCGGCGACCGGCTCGAAATATTCCGCTACAGAGAAAACGTTTTCTGATCTCTGACTTTGGTCAGCATCAACTGAACGATCGAAGAGATTGGCATCATCGGTCAGGCTGTCTTTCAGCACGGTTCGATCGACAATTGCTGCTTCGGCGACTATTTCAATCTCCTCTGCAGGCGGTGCCAAAGGGCCCGGATCGTTTGGCACATTGGGCTCATTGAGCGCGAATTGGGCATCGTCCATCCCGGAATCGCCAGCCAGCATGCGATCCAGATCGGTCGTCGCATCCGGAATCACATCGGATTCCGTCGGCGATCCGGAGGCCGCAGCCTGCGCATGGCGATTGATTTGCGATTGCGACGGCAGTCGATTCTGGACCTCGAGAACCACGAGGGTTCCGATGCCAATAATGCCAGCCGCTGTCAGTAATTTCCACATAGAACTTTGCATGGGAATCCCTTCCCGCGCCAGGAAAATCCGTCGTCAACTCCGCCTCCCGCGGAGAGATCAATAGGCGCTTCGGCGGAACAAGTAGCAGATTCGGCCGAACGCTGGAAGACGATTTTTGAAATTCTATGCTGGAAATTGGCTCAACCGCCCAGATTCACAGCGGCTTCTACGAACGAATCAGCAACGCCTGATAAGCGCCGTCCGCTGGAAGCCCCGGTCGATGCTGATTTTCCCGCTCCAGATGGAAATCTTTGCGTGCCTGCAACACGGCGTCAACCACGCCTCGGTTTTCTTCAGGTTCCATGCTGCATGTCGAATAAACCACGCGGCCCCCGGGCCGCACCAGTTCACACGCCTGAAGCAGCAATCTGGTTTGCAGCACGACGAGTTCATTCAGGCCGTTCATGTCAAATCGCCAACGTGCCTCGGGACGACGATTGAGTACGCCGGTGTTCGAACACGGCACATCGACGAGCACAGCGTCGAATGGTCCGGCGGGCAAATCCCGGCCGTCCTTCGGAATCACCATCGGCTGAATCGAAGTGAGTTGCAGTCGCGAGGCGTTGTCACGAATGCGCTGCAGGCGACCGTTGGCAACGTCGCAGGCCACGATGGTAGCTTTGTCGTTGCTGAGTTCCGCAAGATGCGTGGTCTTTCCACCCGGTGCGGCGCAAAGATCAAGAATGGTCTCACCAGCCTGCGGCGCAAGCAGCAGCGACGCGGACATCGCGGCTTCGTCCTGAACGCTCCATAAACCTTCTGCATATCCGGGTAATGTTTCAAGTCGCGGCGATTGTTCTAAATGTATGCTGCCGTCGATTCGTCCGGCTGAAGCCTTGCAGCCGGCGTCGAGCAATGATTGCAACACTGCGTCGCGATTCGCCCGCATGGAATTGATCCGCAGCGTTATTTCTGGCGGATCGATTGAGTGAAAACAGGCCGCGACCAATTCCGTCTCCGTCAGTCGCGACGTCCAGCGTTCCGCCAGAGCCTGAGGCAGAGAAAACGCGTCTGCGAAATAATCCGTTCGTTCAAATCGTGGGTCGGGCAGAATCGCTTCGTTAAGACTTCGCCACTGTCCGGCTGAAGTCGGAAGTGTGAACGGTGATGGCTCTGTCGCCGGTTCGTCGCTCAACAGGCGTCCGATTCCACGCAACACGCCGTTGACGAAACCCGTCCAGCGCGGACGATCGATCAAGCGGCAAAGCCCAACGGTGGAATCCACAGCAGCGTGATCCGGAGTTCTTGAAAACAGCAACTGATACGCGCCAATCCGCAGGACTCTCCACAGATCCGGTTCGACTTTGTGACGTGGCCGCGTGATGCGTGATTGAATGACAACGTCCAGCGTTCGCCCGCGCCGGACAACGCCCGCCGCGACATCCAGCGCCAGCGACCGATCCGCGCTGCTGAGAGAATGCCGACTGTCCAGATCGGCCATGATGTCCTGAATGAATCGTTCAGATCGATCAAATTCCTGCAGTACGGCAAAGGCAAAGATTCGACCGTTCTCGTAAGGCATCCGTACGTTTACGACACCTTCGTCGGTCGCTTTACGAGCGGATTTGTTCCAGACATCACTCACAAACACTCTCCAATTCGAAACGTGACAGGCTGCAGCCTGTACTTCAACGCGGAATTGTAGCAGGGCGACCGAACAAGGCCGTTCGCGCAGGAATCAATTCATGGAGATTGCGCGACGCGGCTTTACTTCTCTCGCGGAGAAAACCAGAATCCGGCACTCCGGAAACTGTATATTGGGTGACGATCAACGGTTTCTATTTCCTTGAAAGGCTCTCCCTGTGGCTCAATTCCCCAGAATGTGTGATGTAATTCAGACATTCGACACTCCCCGAGTGGCTGATATCGCAGCGACCGTTCAGCAGCAGATGCAGTCGCTGGAATTGCACAAAATAATTCGACCGGGACAAAGCGTGGCCATTCCCGCAGGCAGCCGAGGCATCGCCAATATCGGACTGATCCTGCGTGAAATCGCCGCGCACTTTACTTCCATCGGTGCCGCGCCGTTTATTGTACCGGCGATGGGCAGCCACGCGGGAGGAACGGCCGAAGGTCAGCTTCGAATGCTGACAACGCTTGGCATTACTGAACAATCCGTGCGTGTGCCTATTCGAGCGACGATGGAAACAGTCATCGTGGCTCAGACTTCAAATGGTCTGCCCGTGCATTTTGATAAATACGCATCGCAAGCAGATCATGTCTTTGTCGTTGGACGCGTGAAGCCTCACACACGTTTCGTTGGACCAGTGGAATCCGGTCTGCACAAGATGATGCTGATCGGCCTCGGCAAGCACGAAGGAGCGAAGATCTATCATCGCGGAATTCTGATGATGAGCTTTCCCGAAATCATCGCTGCGGTCGCCGAGCAGGTTCTAAAGGTCTGTCGCGTCTGTGGCGGCATGGCCATTCTGGAGAATGCAGAAGATGAAACGGCGCTGATTGAAGCCGTGCGTCCTGATGACTTTGGCCGTCGTGAGCCGGAGCTTCTGGTCCTGGCCAATCGCTGGCTACCGCGTTTGCCGTTTGATGATGTCGATCTGTTGATCGTCGATCGCATTGGCAAGAACATCAGCGGCGTCGGCATGGATGCCAACGTGATCGGTCGCAAGTACAACGATCATGCAGCCACATCGCAGGATACCGCTCGCGTCCGACGCATCGTTGTGCGTTCCCTGACAAAGGAAACGAATGGCAATGCTACTGGCATTGGGATGTCTGAATTCACGACTCAACACTGCGTCGACCAGATTGACGCGGAATCCACTCGCATCAACTGCGTCACTGGCCTGCATCCGGAAGCTGCAATGATTCCCATCACGCTTCCGACTGATGCTGCCGCCGTTGATTGCGCGCTGCAGACGATCGGTATGATCGAACCAGAAAATGCTCGCGTGATTCAGATTTCTGATACGCTGCATCTCACGCACACGCGGGTGTCTGAGGCGTATTTCGAAGCCGTGCAAAAATCGAAGCACCTGCGTTTGGATGGTCAGCCGTATGATTTTCCTGTCGATGCCGCAGGTTGGCTGAAGGATGTATAGCTGTGATGTCGAATTCCAAGGCTCACGCCGCGTGGCTGATGGATTCGTTGTCCGCCATGGATTCGTTGCGGTGCGGGTCGTCGCTGAGATAAACGGACTCGCGCGCCATCGCTTCGCGGCCCTGCGTGCTGATCTGATATTGAAGTCCGACGCTGCGGCCGTTGAATTCAAAACGAATCAGACCCTGAGCGATTAAGAATCCGTGGATGGACGTCAGTATCGTTTTTTCGATACCCTGGATGTCCAGAATGCGATCGAGCCAACCTGCATATTCTTTCGTTGCAGATTTGGCGGCCGCGTCACGGACAGCATAGCAGTTGAGAACTGTCAGACAGTTCTGCTCAAATTCGCTCTGTTTTGCTGTGGCATCGCTCATGACCTCAGTATCGACCACTGAGTCCCGGCCATTAAGCTGAGCCAGGAACGCACGACTGATCCGCACTTTCCGAACTTTTTGCCCAATCCTAACAAGGGCTGAAAGCCCTTGACCCCAATGGCGTGGACTTAAGGCGTAGCGGAAGTCGTCAAGACTTTCGGCACCCCGGTTTTTGAAGGGAAAACCGAAACTCTTGGCGAGTTCCGCTACAAGAAAATTGCTTAAGTCCACGCCATTGGCCCTTGACCCAAAGGAGCCTACCGGCTCGTTGCCAATTCCGCGTTCACGTTGTGAACTCGCCGAAAAATGAAAGCATCGCGCGATTAAAACGAGCATTGATCTGGATTACGGCAGTTTTCGGCGTGTCCTGGGCCAGCCGGGACAGCCAGCCTGTTTCGGGCCAGCCAATTCCGCGATGATTCCGCATGTGCGTATCAGGCAGTCTTGTTAATCTGGCCAATTCAGAGTGGGTCTTTTGATTGGCGAAATTTTAACGTACATGTGATTCATCGCATTGAACAGTTGGGTCAAATTGCCACGAACCTGAGCATCTGTCAATATACCGAAGACGTCATCAGCCTGAGAAGAAACGAAGTAGGGAGTATCAGTCGAATGCAGTGTCGGAACCTGTGCTTGCCTTTGTTGATTACTGTTCTTGTCTCAATCCCTGCCTTCGCACAGGACGAGCGCATTCCGCATGCTCAGGACAAGCCGCCTGGGCCAGCGTTGAGTCCTACGGAGGCCATCGCGAAAATGACCGTGCCTGAAGGATTCACGGTCGAACTCGTTGCGTCGGAACCGGACATCGTCAACCCTGTCGCGATGACGATTGACGAACGAGGCCGCTTCTGGATTACGGAGTCGCTCGAATATCCGCGACGCTCGTCGGGGCCGGGCAAAGACCGCGTCAAGATTCTGGAAGACACCGACGCTGACGGCAAGGCGGATAAGTTCACCGTGTTCATGGAAGGCCTGAATATTCCCAGCGGCATCGCGGTTGGGCACGGCGGAGTCTGGATTGTAAACTCGCCGGATATCCTTTTCGTGCAGGACACCGACGGCGATGGCAAGGCCGATACATCAGAAGTCGTCGTCACTGGTTTCGGTCGCGATGACACGCACGAACTTCCGAACTCACTGACCTGGGGACCCGACGGTTGGCTGTATGGGCTCAACGGAGTCTTCAATCCGGCACACGTGACGTACGGGCCAAAGAATTCGAACTTTAAGGAAGGTCAGAAGCCGTGGGACTTCACTTGTGCCATGTTTCGCATTCATCCGAAGACTCGCGAGTTCCAGGTCTTCTGCGAAGGCACCAGCAATCCGTGGGGCATTGCGTTCAATGATGAAGGAGAAGCCTTCATCAGCGCATGTGTTATCGATCACTTGTGGCATCTGACGGAAACCGGTTACTACCATCGTCAGGGAGGCCCGTATCCGCCGTTCACGTGGAAGATCGAAAGCATCGTCAGTCACAAACATCAAAAGGCGGCGTACTGCGGCATTCACTGGTACGACAGCGATGCGTATCCGGAGCTGTACCGCAAGAAACTCTACATGGGCAACATCCATGGCAGTTGCATCAACAGCGATCGCATCGAACGCTTTGAATCGACATACAAAGCATCTCCCGAACCCGATCTGCTCAGCGCGAACGATGCGTGGTTCATGCCGGTGGTTCAGAAGACCGGGCCGGATGGATGTCTTTACATTCTCGACTGGTACGACCGCTATCATTGCTATCAGGACGCGAACCGTGATCCGGCGGGAATCGACCGTCTGAAAGGGCGACTTTATAGACTGCGATACAAGGACACGCCGCGAGCAAAGGCGGAGGATATGGCAAAGCTCGATGATCAGGAGCTTGTCACTCGACTCGGATCAGGCAACGGCTATCAGCGAGACATCGCTCAACGGTTGCTGAGGGAACGACTGCTGAACGACGGCGATCACAAAGCGCTGATTGAAGACCTGACACTGGCGATTGCTTTTCCGGGACCGATTGGCGCAGATCAAGCTGTGTTCGGTGTACTCATCAGCAGCCACCCGCTGTCGCCGGAGACGCAAATGCTGCTCAAAACGAACGGTAATGACTTCTACAAATCGTGGGCTGTTCGAGCGGCCGGAGATCAGAAGTCGCTCTCCGACGACACGGCTGAGCAAATCTTCGAACTTCGCAACGACCCATCACCACAAGTCCGCCTGCAAGTCGCCATCGCTGCCGCCAAGCAGGAATCCATTCCGACCATCCCAACTCTCGTCGCCGTGCTGGCTCAAGCGGGAAATGATCCGCTGGTGCCGCGCATGGTGTGGCAGAACCTGTATCCTCTTTTGGAAACGCACACAGCGGAATTCGTCGCGGAAGTTCAGCAGCGGCGAGCGGCGGACTCAGGCACGTTTCCAAAACCTGTCATCGACCTGCTGCCCCGCGCGGCGGATCGCATTCTTTCAACAAGTAAGCCGGATACTCTGGCCGTGGCGGAACTCGTCAAATTGTTGCTCAGCACAGAAGCGACGGATGATTCTGCGGATCGTTGCCTGCAACTACTGACGGCAAGAATTCGATCGGGCGAAATCACCGGCGATGCGTTGAGCAGCATTCGTGCGCAACTCAACGCATCGTTATCCGCAGCGATGCTGAATAACCAGACACGAGCATCGACTTTGTCCGCCATCGAACTTGCCACGTCTCTGAAAATGGATGACGCCATCCTGGCCGCGAACGATGTGTTCACGAAATCAGCCGACGAACAAATAAAACTGCGAATCCTGAATGCACTTGTCACTGCTGGTGACGTCCATGCACTGCCGCTCGCAGAAGCAATTCTTGCGTCGTCAAAGTCAACCGAAGTACGCCGAAGTGCCGTTCAGACCATCGGCCGCCTCGGCACCAGGGACGCCAGTCAGACTTTGCTGAAACGACTTCCCGATCTTTCTCCAGATGTTCAGCCGGCGGCCATCGAAGCACTGACGGATCGTGAAGACTCCGCCATTCAATTGCTCGAACTTGTACGCGACAAGAAGATCACGTCTTCACTGATAAACGCGAACCAGGCCCAGAAGATGCTGAGCATGAAAAGCGAACCCCTGGCCGAACTTGTCAGCAAGCACTGGGGAGTCGTTCGCACCGAACGCGATCCAGCGCGCGTTGATTTCATCAGCAAAATGCGCAACGAACTGCGAACCAATCACGGTGATCCAGTGGCTCGGCGAGCTGTCTTCAAACAGGTCTGCGGCCAGTGCCACAAGATCTATGGCGAAGGTGCGGAAGTTGGTCCTGATATCACTCGCAACGGTCGAGCATCGTTTGAGCAACTGTTGTCGAACGTCTTTGATCCGAGTCTCGTCATTGGTGCTTCTTACCAGGCATTGACGGTGGTCACGAAAGAAGGCCGCGTGGTATCTGGTCTGCCGGTCGAAGACAGTCCGCAGCGAATCGTGCTGAAAGTTCAGGGCGACAAACAGGAAATCATCGCTCGCTCGGATGTCGAATTAATCGTGCCGAGCAAACTCTCGTTGATGCCGGAAGGACTCGAAAAGCAGATTCCACCTCAGGAAATGCACGATCTCTTCGCATTTATTACGCTCGACAAACCACCGGAAGATCCAGATGCGAAATTGCTGATCGGTTCGCGCATTGTTCCCGGTGGATCGTCAAAGCCCGAGGACTTTGCAGCCTTGATCGAACAACTGTTGCCTGGCTATTCAAC
>JBDNFT010000639.1:0-4487 GCA_041689695.1 Planctomycetaceae bacterium
AACGAAAGCCCATCAATCACGATTTCATAAACAGCGTTGCAGTTTGCAGGGAGTTCGGTCTTTGTCATCGCTCGCAGAGTTGGGCAGTAAGCGTCGTTTGTGCTGGCCTTTAGCTTTGGATACTGAGAACCAACCTTGCTGCCGGATCGCACAATGCCGCCAGGAAATGGCAGAGCGACATCGACACCTGTTCCGATAGCCGCAACTGCAGCTTCAGCAGCAGTCAAAGCGGACGCCGAATTTGTGCCACAGATCAAAAGGTTTCCGCCCGCAACGCCGGTAATCGTGCCGAAGTAATCCTCACAGACAAATTCGCCGTCCATAGTTGGTATTCGCCAGTACCGACGGTTGTCAATCTTCTTGGCGATCTGAAAACCGTCTCCAAAATACCGGATTCCACCACCAATGCGAATCTGTTTTTCTTTTGGGCAATCGACAATACCGTTGTAGCAAGCCGTCGTTGGGCAGGTGAGCACACATTGTCCGACTCGCCCTTGAACTGCCTTGCCAAGAGCATCCGTGCTGAATCCAAACACGAGTACCGAAATCCCTGGCCGACCGTCGGGTGTTTCATGCGCAGGGACAATGCGCTCGATCGCAGCCTCCACATCACAGGCGATAACGCTGGTGGCATTACCACAAAAGACAGTTGCGGCGGTCGTTGCCCAGCGATCGCTGTCTGCTGTGATGATCAAGCGTGCGGCCTTGATCGGAAACGCTTCGGCAAACGTATCGTCAATCTCGATTCCGTTGAGTTGCAGGGCTGTCGTTTGAGTTGCGGTCATCAGGAATTGCTCAATTTGTCACTTCGTAACTGGAATGGCGAAGTGTGGAAAGTAATAAAACCGCGTTCAAAATGAAAACAGAAGTACAGTCATTCCGCAGGATGGGGCCGTTTAAGCTGGTTCACCAAAGAGCAACGCGGCGACGTTGAGCGGACGTCCGCGATTATGGTTCGCCCTTCGGCAAAAGTCCTGCGCCTGAGCAATCAGTAGCGGCCGAACTCCGCCACAAGAAAACGGCGAAGAACGACACTATTGATGGCGATACGATCCAATGAACTCTACGATGCAGAGGTCAAGGTTCATTTCAAAGGCCAAATGACATCGCTGTGATTCCGGGCAACGAAATTGACCAGCGAGTTACTTCCGGTGCTACTACGATGCCTGGCTGCATGTCGAGAAATCTGCCCCTGGCGAAGTTCGCAATTTGTTTGCTTCCCTGAGTGGCCTCGAATAAGTGTAGCCGAAACCAAAGTTGATTTTCCGGATATCAGATCTGAATTTGCAGAAAGAGTCGCATGTCGCATCAACCAAATCCGTTCGCCCCGCCGGAAATTTCGCCTATCGCCAATGACGTTAAAGTGAGATCTCAGGTCTGGATATGGTGGGTCAGCGGACTGTTGCTCCTCGCAACGATGCTGAATTATATGGATCGTCAGACGCTGTCAAATCTTCAGGTCCGCATCAAGACTGAACTTGGACTTAGTAATGAACTCTACGGCAACATGGAATGGGGCTTCGGCTGGTCATTTGCTGCTGGGTCGTTGTTCTTTGGCTATTTGTCCGATCGCATTTCAGTCAGATTTCTGTATCCAGCCGTGCTGCTGGCCTGGTCATTCATCGGTGTGCTGACCGGGTTCAGCAATAGTTATGAATCGATGTTGGGATGCCGCATTCTACTTGGATTTTTTGAAGCCGGGCATTGGCCATGCGCACTCAGGACGACAAAGATCGTGCTGGAAAGCAAAAACCGCACGATGGGAAACAGCATCCTTCAAAGTGGAGGAGCAATCGGAGCAATTCTTACCCCGCCTGTAATCCTCCTCATCGTTGGCAGTAATGAAGTTGCTGGAGCGTGGCGGTCGCCCTTCATTGTCATCGGTGCCCTCGGCGTCCTGTGGGCAATCGTATGGTTGTTGACATTTCGCGGAAATGAACTTCCAGTCCCTGCCGATGATTCGAGAACTCCAGCCGACAAAGGTCCCGGTTTTTTCACAGAGTGCCTCACCAATCGGCGATTCTGGACCTTGGTTCCGGTCGTCATTTGTATCAATCTGACGTGGCAACTCATTCGGGCGTGGTTGCCCGCATTTCTCCAGGAAGGACGAGGTGCCAGCGAGAGAGAAGCATTGCTGTTTAACTCTGCGTATTACATCGCGGCCGATATCGGATGCATCGCGGCCGGCGCGGCATCGCTGTGGCTCGCTCGACTTGGACAAGGAGTCCATAAGACGCGACTGATCGTGTTTGGCGTCTGTGCTGCGATGACATCAATGACGTTCATTGCCGCCAACCTTCCTCTTGGATGGGGACTTTATAGTGTTTTGCTGATCGTAGCGGCAGGTTCGCTGGGATTGTTTCCGGTTTACTATTCCCTGTCACAGGAAACAAGTGAACGTCACATGGGCAAAACCATCGGCCTACTCGGAGCCCTTGCATGGCTGGTGTCATCCCCGGTACAAAAACTTTTTGGACGAGTCGTCGATGAGACACATTCTTTTGATGCAGGTCTGGCATGGGCCGGCTTGGCGCCGTTTATAGCGCTGATCATGCTTACTATTCTGTGGCCGCGTGAGTCGCCAAAATCCAGTAAACATTGAAACTCTGGTTGCTGAAAGCAGGAAACGCCTGATAAAACAGGATAGCCGAAAGGTTATGAAAGTACTCGGAATCCCATAGATCCCTTCTTCGACGAGAATCCCGAATCAGGTTTCACGAGATTCCGAAGCATACATTTGCGAGACAATTTTTTTCTGATAGACTCCCGCCGGTCTAGAGTCCTGATCTATTGGTGAGGACTGCCAATAGCACCCGTAGCTCAATTGGATAGAGCGTCGGTCTTCGGAACCGAAGGTTGTAGGTTCGAGCCCTACCGGGTGCAATTATCTAAAGCCTTGCAAGCAAAGACTTTAAGCTCAATAACTCTTCCGCCGAAAACGGAGGAGTTTTTTTATGTCCCCCCACTAATCCCCCCACAAATGCGCTGTTTTCTGTGGAAGGGGCCAGCCGGGTTGAGATTTCTGCTGCAGCACTTTGAGCGGACCGCAGTGCGCCATAATGACGCTCCGTGGTCGCGAAGTCTTTGTGACGCATGACCACTTTCAAGGTCTCCGCAGAAACCCCCGCGTTGATCAGTCTTTGAGCCAGACCACGACGGATGTCGTGAGCGCTCGCAAACTTCTTTCGTCGCTGGACGCGGGAATCTTCCAGCTGGACCACAATATCGGCTTCCAGACCAATCAATCCGATCACACGGCCGACACGCTCCTTTGTCAGTCGGTTCTCGGTACGGCGAATCGGACTTCCCAGACAACGTTCTGCACGAGAACGAAGCCGTTCAATCTGATTTGCCGTCATGACAGTGTGCTCCTGCTGAGATCCACACGATTGAATTCCGTGTCGTTTCAGCCACTTTCGGACCGCCGCTTCAGAGACTCCGCACGCTGTTGCAATGGCCACATTGCTGTAGCGTTGAGCCAGCTTCCGAAGATCCTCCACTGACGGCCGAAATGAGATTTCACTGCCCTGCAACTCGACCTCCAGTCCTGCCGGATTCACAATCCAGCCGGTTCGCAGCTTCACTGGTACCTGCTCCAGCAATTCCGCCAGGCCAGGCAACATCGGAATTTCCTGGACACGACCATTCTTTTGTGACGACGGAACCATCACTGTGGAAAACTGACCTTTCTGTGTTGGCCAAATGGGATGAATGTGTCGTGAATCATTCCACGAAAAGTCCATCAGATCACCAATTCGAAATCCGGATTCCCACAAAACTCGCAGAGCAAACTTCCAGGATTCTGCCGAGCCCTTTCCCACGACCGATTCAGTGGCGTCCAGCATTTGCTGAAACTCCGCTTCGGTGACGGGACGTCCCTTCATCACCTCGTCGGATTCCAGTCGCTCCAGCTTTGGAACGGCAGTGACCCAACCGCGAGAATGACAGAACCTGATGAAGGCCATGACGGCTCCCATCAGACTGTTGACCGTATTCGGTGAGCGTTCGTCGTACCGACACTCGTCACCAGCAAGCAGTCGCTCCTGAAGGTATTCCAGTTTGTCCAGTGTTGAAACATCAGACATCAGAAGACCCTCCGGCTGGTTTGTATCCCGCTTTGCCGCCTCCAGAATCCTTTCCGCGATTCCCAGACGCGAGATGATTTCGACCAGTGATTCTGGTCGGACTCGCACTCGACGCTGTTCGAGATACCGGTCATAGCATTGCTGCCATGATGGTCCTTCGGACTTGCTGTCACCGATTGCGGCACATGCAGCGGGGATCGGTTTCTGAACGACGTGCCCAGTGCTGATGGCACCATCGGAGGCCAGGTACTCACCGTTGAGCGTAAGCGTACAGCAGTTCCATAATTGACACATGGTCTACCGTGTCGGGTTTCGAGTATCGAAATCTGAATCGGGGGAGGCCAGTTTGATGAATCGATTGAAGGGTGCAGAGTTATCGGAATTGTGGCGGGCACGAGTGCG
>JBDNFT010000640.1:0-3629 GCA_041689695.1 Planctomycetaceae bacterium
CATTATTCCTTCGTGACTCCTCTGCGCTCTCTGCGCCCTCCTGTTTCAAATGCGATTTGTGTTTTAATAGTCTTGCCATACAAGGAATTCATTGATTCGTGGTAGTCCTGTACCTCAGTTGTTTGTGCCACGCAAAACCTTAAGCAACAATTCTCGTGTGATAAAAAACAACCGCAATTCCCAATATTCAACAGCCCAGCACGGGCTCAGTCGTGGAATCCCCAATGGCGTGGACTTCGTTAGCGGCAGGGCGCCATCCAAATGGCACTGACTTTCCCATAATAGACCTCACTCTCCGAGTGAAGCAGGCCGCCAAACGCGGCCTTAACGTTAGTCATTCGGGGGACGTGCGATTTATTGCTTGAAGTTCATTCATTCATTGTCGCTCATCTCTTATGTCAATGCGATTTGTGTTTCTAATCGTCCTGTCATTCATCGTCCTGTCACAAAAAAACCGGGTGTCAATTTCAACGGGTGCTGCCTGATCAACGAACCGCGCGAATCCGATGTGCGGGTTCTGGGTCGTCTCCGGAAACTTCAATTGACAGGACGATGAAAGCTTATCTGGAATGATTATTTTTTGATCTGTAAACAAATTTGCGTTCAGGCCCGGAAGGCCTGAATCGCATTCTTTTTGTTTCCACTCCTTGTGTTTTACTGCAAAAAATCCTTCACGGCGTTTCACCGAGTGTCGCCTCTGCGGGAAACATGCCTTGTCTTGCCCCTATTTAATCGGAGCCACAAATCACGAAACAACAAAACCGGGATCATCTCCCGGTTTTGTTCATATGATTATGAGTTAAGTGCCGAGTCTCAGCGTTGCCAAACACGAACTGTTTTGCCTTGGTACGACGCTTCGGCCACGAGTCTTCCGGAGCCCATACATGTTGTTCCGCATCCTACACCAACGAAACATCCCATTGGGGCTGGCCGAATGTGTCCGCATGTGCCGCGGCTGGCCATCATTCGAGCTTCTTCTTCGGCCCATGCCTGCAACGAATTGTTCTGACCTGAATTGCTCGGCACAGAATAACTCTGAATAGAATTATTCGTCACGATTGGGGCACTCATTGTGCTGTTAAAGCTAGCCTGTTGAATGACTGGTTGTGAACTGCTCTGACTGCTCTGCGAATAAACAGCCGGTGTTGTCCCGTAAGTTCTAGACACAGGTGTCGAAGACTGCCACGAACTTCCCTGATACCTAACACCGCGGGATCTGCCGCGTGCCTCCGATTCGACTGCCGTCATACCAATCAACAAAATTGCCAACATCCAATAACGCATCATCCTGAAACCTCCATGAAACCAAATATCGCCGCAGGACATTCCGCGACGACTGCCTCATTTTATCCGGACAGGTATCGAAGCAAAGTTTTAAATTATTCCAAAAACGAATACCCCAATGATTCGAATCTCTCAACTTTCAGCCACGTTGCCCTTGTTGTTGTCAGTTGATCGACAACCTGTTAAGTGATCATCTTAATCGCGGTTCTTCCGATCGTCGCAAAAGATGATTGCGTTCAGGAATCCGTCAGTATCCATCAAATTCACCTAATCTAATTTTCAGGTCATTCAGGTTCAGATCAATGAAATCCACTGACATCCCAATCAGAGACAAGTTCAATCCATCCACGATGTCTCCTGCTGAGTTCATCCTTGCGGAAACTGCAGATCTGCGTTCTGAACTGTTGCAACATCCGATCTACTCGCAAATCACTGACGTCGCCTCGCTGCAAATCTTCATGCAGCATCATGTCTTTGCTGTTCTCGATTTCATGTGGCTGTTGAAGCGATTGCAAAAAGAATTGACCTGCATTGAGACACCATGGCTCCCGCGTCAGGAGTCGGAGTTAGCTCGCTTTGTAAACGAAATTGTTTTAGGTGAAGAATCTGATGAGAATGGCCAGGGAAGTTTTTCGAGTCACTTTGAGCTGTATTTGAATTCCATGGACGATGTGCAGGCAGATCGCAAACAAATCGTCCGATTTACTCAATCGTTGCGAGATGGCTTCGCAGTGGCTGATGCTCTTGCAGTTGTAAACGCTCCAGTCAGCGTTCACAGCTTTGTGAATTTCACACATCAGGTCACGACAACGTGTTCGGCGGCTGAGGTTGCCTGTGTGTTTTGTTTTGGCCGCGAAGATATCATTCCTGAAATGTTTCAACGGCTGCTGACAACATTCGAAGAAACTAACATGCAGGTTCCGTCACTGAGCTATTACATCAGGCGACACATTGAACTGGATGGCGACCATCACGGGCCTCTTTCGCGGCGCATGGTGAATTTGCTGTGTATCGATTCGGATACAACAGCACAATGCGTTGCGACGACACGAACGGCCATTCAACAACGAATTCAGTTGTGGGACGGCGTGCTGGCCGAAATCGACTCAACAAGTCGCTGAAAGCCGTGCGGAAGTCAGCACTAACGTTTCTTAAGTCAATTCAGGCATCACTTTGCCGCCATCTTCAACCAAATACTGCGGGCGACCATTGTTATCAGTGATCGTGGTTTGATCGACACTAATGCCCAGATGGTGAAATAATGTCGCGTAGACTTCGCCAAACGTGACGGGCCGAGCGATAGCCTCGCCGGCAATGCGATCGGTCGCACCAATGACTTGTCCGTGCCGCATACCGCCGCCAGCCATCAACGCACAATTCACCTGCGGCCAGTGATCTCGACCGACCTGAGAGTTGATCGTTGGAGTTCTGCCAAATTCGCCCCAAACAATCACGGCACAGTCGTCTGACAGTCCTCGCTGATGCAGGTCTTCAATCAACGCACTTACGCACTGATCAAACACCGGGAAGTCTTCCTGTTCGCGCACAAAGATCGAGTTGTTGGCACGACCTTCTGCATTCGTTCCGCCGTGCCAGTCCCATTTGCTGTAGTTCAACGTCACAACACGCACGCCAGCTTCGATCAATCGTCGAGCCACCAACAGACTCTGCGGCACTCGCGGAGCACCATTGCTGTCAATGGAAATTTTTGGATTGCCGGTACCATAGCGTTCCACAATGCGTGGATCTTCTTTGGAAAGATCCAGAGCTTCCGCCAGTCGAGAGGACGTCAGGAGTCCCATCGCCTGCTCTGTGAACGTATCCATGCCAACCATCGTTGTTGAGACATCAATATCACGTCGCAACTGGTCAACACTTTTGAGAAGTGCTTTGCGATCCGACAATCGATCCAATGAAACACCGTTGAGAACCATGTCGTCTTTTGTCGGTCCCATCGGACGAAACGGTGCATGTGATGTGCCCAGAAATCCTGAACCAGGCTCATTGTAAGGACCGTGAGTACACGGATAGCACAGACTCACAAACGGCGGCGCTGCGGGTGTGGCTGGTCCAGAAACACGTGACACCATTGATCCAAACTGTGGCCAGCCACCCGATGGCTTTGGCTGTTTCGGATTGCGACCATTGAAGACCTGCACAGCGTCATGGTCAGCCTGATTCCCAACCAGTGATCGAATGACGGTCAACTTATCACCGATTGCTGCCAGTCGTGGAAACGCTTCACAGATTTCCATGCCCGGTACGTTTGTCGCGATGGGCTTCCATGGTCCGGCGATTTCGCGTGGAGCTTCCGGCTTCAGATCAAACATGTCCTGATGCGGCGG
>JBDNFT010000641.1:0-1903 GCA_041689695.1 Planctomycetaceae bacterium
GGCGAGCGGTGTGGCGTCAGCCCGCCGGTACTTCTGTGATTCTACGCGAAACGTCCCGGACCGATGCAACCGCGATGTACCGGCAAGCTGACTCATGCCGCTCGCCTAAAAGCCATTGGAGAACATAAATGTCCCGTCTGAATCGACTGATCCTCGCGACGATATTACTCCTTATCAACGCCAACGCGCCGCGGTCTTCAGCCGATGAAGCGCCAAAATCCACGGTTCGCGAAGTTCAAATCGACCCGATCAGTCGCAACTTCATGGCTCCATTTATGGACGACTTTGCTCGACCGGAAGCACTGGGCCTGAAGTACGAAGAAGTCTTCTTCCCAAACACAACGAAGGAAACTTTGCGAGGCTGGTACATCTTTGCTGAAGGCGCAGACAAGACAGTTGACGGCGCAGACAAGACAGCCAACGGCGCAGACAAGACCGTGCTGTTCTGCATGGGAAACACGGGCAACATTTCCGGCATGTTGCTGTACGCCAAATTGCTGGCTGAAGGCGGCGTCAACGTCATGCTGTTTGACTATCAAGGCTTTGGCGGCAGCACAGGCATCGCAACCGCCATGTCTCTGCTCAGCGATTCTTTGAGTGCTTTTGATTACCTGACAACAGAGCGCGGGATTGCTGCGAAGGATATTGGCGTGTTTGGTGTCTCGCTGGGATCACCACTCGCGATTGCCGTGGCTGCGGAACGCGATGCAGGAGCAGTTGCCGTCGAAGATATTCTGTTGCCAACTTCGCAAATTGACGCCATGAAGCACCTTGTCCCGGATACTCTCGCCAATCGCATGGCGATCGCAGGTTTGCAGACCGTTGTACTGCCCAAGGTCGAACCCATGAACAACATCCCAAAGCTGAGGTGTCCGCTCTTCCTGATGCACGGTGAGCGCGACTGGTTACTGCCTCCCACGGGCACGGTCAAAGCCGCAAAGGTCGCCACGGTGCAGACTCGAGTCTGGATCATGGAAGGTGCGGGACACGCTCCCGAAACGCTGGAAGTGAATGAACTGGAATACGCCAGCCAGATACCTCGCTTCTTTCGCGAAGCGTTGAATGACAGATTTACCGAGCCAACCGTCACGCTGGTCTCGCAGAAGAACGGCGATGAATGGGCGGCGACGGTCACGGTGGCCAGCGATCAAACCGCTGTGAACGGCCAGACCACCGCGTGGCAGATTGTTGTCGGTTCCGCCGATGGACAGTTTCAATTTGCACGCCGCCACGCGGACGGAAAATTCAAGATCGATCTCGTGACTCCGTTTGAACCTGTGCATGCTTCAGCGATTGCGTTTACGCACTTCGAATCTCAAGCCGACGGCACGTGGGAGCCGAAGCTGTCGGAGCTATCACAGGCCTTGGTGAAATTTCGCAAACTACAACAAGGGATCGAGCAAAACTGTCGATGGCAGCAAAAATCAATTATCGTCGGGGACAGCCGAAGGAGCTTCGTCGTCTCGCACCGCGTGCCACAGGACTGGGACTGGTTTCAAGCCCAGTTGTTACCGGCCGCATCAATTCACCCTGGCGTGCGTCCTCGCTACGCGCGTGAAATTGCTCAATTCTATGTTCGTCTTCCGCAAGACGAACAAGCCACCAATCTTCCCATCGTGTATTCCATGTTGCAATATCTTCCGGACGAACCCGACAGATACTATCAGCTCGACAACGCAGGCTTTCAGCTCAAGCTTGTGGACCATGCAATAGCCCGTTGCCTGACAAGCCTTGCCAGACAACAGTTTTCCGAGGGCCAACTCACCGACGCCTGTTCCACGCTGCGTCGAGCCATCCAGGTCGCTCATCCAATGAGCCCGCTTAAATCCGCAAACGTCGATTCGCTCACCGCCGAATCGGATTTTGATGCTGTCGTGGGTGGGAAAGGTGGTTCTTCTCAAAC
>JBDNFT010000642.1:0-2643 GCA_041689695.1 Planctomycetaceae bacterium
CCATCAGCCTCAGGTGCAAAGCCGCTTTGCGGATCACTCCTTGAGCGGCCAACGAACCTCTCCGAGGGCAATGTTGGCATGAACGCTTTTGGGAAGTCAGATGACTTCGTAGTACCGTCGACACAGGTGAACAACGCGGCAACCGCCGTGGCGGAATCTGTCGAGGGAAGGAGGTCACCGAAGGGAAGTCTTGCTGAACTGTCACCGATGCTTCGGACTCTGAGCCGAATCGAGCATCAATCGGAGTGGCACGGCAAGCACGACGGGTAGCGGAATTTCCGTGATCGTTCGACCTGACGGAGGAGCCGTATGAGGTAGTTCCTCAAGTACGGATGTGTGCGGGGGGCGGCTGGCAACAGCCGTCCCGCGATTCTCTTTGATGTAAGAATTAGAAACAATTCGCGACCAACCTCAATAGTTGGTAGACCAATGGATATTTTTCGTCGATGCTTTCAGGACGAAATCATGCCACATTCTTGACATCTGCATCAAAGAGACCCCTTTGTTTGCTTTGCTCAACCCTTTGTTTGCTTCTGACCCCTTTGTTTGCTCCGCTGATTTAGCGACAGGTCAGTGTCTGAGTTTTTAAATGTCAATGTGATCTTGCATCGCCGCACCGAGTATTGACGAACTCACCACGTTCAACGTTCAACGGTGCCGAGATCGGGGGACTTACGTTCGGACGCATCGCCTCATGTGGTATCAGGCTGGGCGATTTATCAATGATTCTTCTGCCGAAGTCGTGCGCTGACGCGATTCAGCAAGTGGAGTTCGGCGACAGACAAGGCGTCTCGTCCCTGTATGTGAAGCTTTTCGAGTACGCGATCTAATTCGTCGTGTTCACGTTGCTCAAGTTCCCGTGCTTGCAGGTCGCGTTCGGATTCGCGCCGGTCCTTCCAGCGATCGATCACATTGTCAGAATCATCGCCATCGCCACTGTGGAAGTCGTCGCTCTCGTAGCCTTCGGATGTAGCAAAATCTTCGATGTCATCATCGTTGCCAAAACTGCGTGAAGAGTTGCTCGGTTGAAACCACTGCACTGCTTCCTGAACGTGAATCAATAACAGCCATGCTGACAATGCCGCTAATCCGCTGAGGTCAAATACGAATCCAGCCAGTAGACCAAAGATGCTGATTACCAAACCGGATCGCAGCAGCAGGTCGCGTGATTCGATGTTGGAGTATCTTCGAGACAGGAAGTTCTGCAAGGCATATCCCATTGCCATTGGCCGTACTGGAATCAGATTCGCGGCAACAATCAGAAAGTTGACAAAGAACCCTGTTCGCAGCAGAAGAGTCAGCATGCTGTCCGAACGCAAGCCTTGCCAGCAGGTGGCTGGATTGATCAATGCTAAAATCTCTTCGCGACTCTGAAGCTGTGCACCGCACACAATCGCCAGCACCAAACATGCGAATGGACCAGCGAGAGTCACGAGAGGTTTAGAGACGTGAGGTGCTCGACTGTAAAAGCCACCAAATGGCCAAAGAATTCTTTCTGGGCACGCCGACTTTGTTCGATGCGACATCCACACATGCAACAACTCGTGCAGGCAAACGCTCAGAAACAAGACCGCAGAAAACATGATGGATGTTGTGAACGCCTGCACGCGCCAAATCACTGCCAGCACGGCGATCAGCATCAGGGCGCTCAGCTTTAGGCGAGTCCCCATGAATCGGCCGAGCGGAACGGCAAGAGAGAAGAAATTATCAGTGGCGTTCATTTCAGGATTCTACAAATGCTCCGCCTCAAGAAAACGGTTTGTGTTTCATTTTTGCAACATCCGACAACAATTCTGGAGCGTCGAGCCATGGCTGCCAGTTCATTTTCTGAGTTCTCAGTGGCGAATTATTGACCTGCTGCGGAAAAAAATGGCAGGAAATCGACCGTTGATTAAATCGTATTGACTGCAAGGGTTTATCATGTTGATGTCATTTTTTGTGGTTGGCCCAATTCGTGGTTTTTGGATATCAGTGTGCAAGAATCTTTCTAAGTTGTTTAGAGAATGCACTTTGCGCTGATCGATTGTGGCTCAGAGTGCAGTGTGATTGCGATCCGAAGCTTTTGGCATCTAGTTCGCATTTGAATGAATCCGGGTTTCAGATTTATCCCGGACGGAATCGGGTTTCAGATAAATGTGAATAGCCCGGGAAGTTCAGTAGTTGAAAGTGATTGCCGACCACGGAGCAACTTGGTTCGGTTTCCAACTTCAGCAACGTTTTATCACGGTGATACGACAGAACGACCGGGCTTCTATTTTCCAACTCATTTCAATACGGGGAGAATGGTCATGAAGAAGTTACTTGTTTGCGTGGCAGCTTTGAGTTGTCTTCTTGTAGTCGGGTCATCAAAAACGATGGCACAGTGCCGCACGGGTGGATCAGGGTTTGGACTTTCCGTTAACTACGGCAACGGCTACAACAATTTCGGTGGTGGTTATGGCCAGCCCTACTACGGCGGATACGGTGGCGGTTATGGTGGAGGCTACGGCAATGGCGGCTACTACGGTGGCGGCTATCCTGCCTATCGCAGCGTTCAGGTTTACTCAACACCGATCTATGGTGGTGGCTACTACGGCGGTGGCTACAACCGAGGGTTTGGCGGATACGGTGGCGGTGGTTACGGCCATCATCATCACCACCACC
>JBDNFT010000643.1:0-2507 GCA_041689695.1 Planctomycetaceae bacterium
GGGCGACGGTAACTCTCAAGGGATCCATTGAATCGCAGGATTCCACAGGAGAGCGCAGAGGGAGCAGAGAATCGCATTATTCCTTCGTGACTCCTCTGCGCTCTCTGCGCCCTCCTGTTTCAAATGCGATTTGTGTTTTAACTCTCAAGGAATTCATTGATTCGTGGTAGTCCTGTACCTCAGTTGTTTGTGCCACGCAAAACCTTGCGCAACAATTCTCGTGTGATCAAAAAACAACCGCAATTCCCAATTTTCAACAGCCCAGGATAAGACTTCTCGCTGCAATGACAAAAAACTCGCCCAACATCATCGTCATGATGACATCGGAGCGAGTCCTTTTGGCAGTGGGAACTTCCCAGCATGGAACGTGCTCTCCATGTACTCCACGTTCTTCCGCCTTGCTCTGCCGCAAGGCTTCCGTCTGTCCGGATAGCTCGCCGTAGCGAAAGTCGTCAAGACTTTCGGCAGCGTTTCCTGCAGGTTGCCGCAACTCTTGACGAGTTTCGCTACCGTAACCGAACAATTATCTAGATCCGAGCCAACCCGTAAGCGCGGTCAGCAGGAGCACCGATTAACGAACGTTTCGTTGGCAGTGGAGCGCGGACACTATGTGTTCCGGAAGACGATTCACTTGCACGATTGTTGATCAACTCACCTGATTGATCATTAAAATACGGGCGACGCAGATCGAGATCATTTGAGTTGTAACGTGATGGCATAAGATCGTTCAACGGATTTCGGACTCCAGATCCTTGCATCCCATGATCATTTTGATACTGGTAAACCTCGTCGCGAAACGGATCAGCGGCATTCGTACGAGTTGTCCGTGGTGACCAGTCGCCCTGTGCTTCGTATCCTCGGTTTGAATAGGAACGAGTGATGGGATCTTGATTCAAGCGACACTGACCGTTCGCACAATTTGAATTTGAGGGCTGGCCAGGCACTGGACGACGTGTCGTGTACTCGCCGTCACCGCAGTTTCCAGTCGAACAACTTCCAGTCGAACAACTACCCGGCGCACAATTTCTGTTTCCACAACTTCCGTTTGAGCAGGCTTGCGATTGACCGTAGTTTCTAGTGTTCAAAGTTTGGCCGTTTCCAGCAGATTGATTCATGGACGCAGGGCGAGTTCCAGTCCACTGTTGCGGCAATGGCACACCCAGAAAAGTTCTTAGTGCCCCCATGTTCGATGGAGCACCTCCGTATGGGGATCGAAAGTTTTGCGCTTGCACAAACGCCGAAGCCGATAGAAAAACCATCATACTCAGCACTGAAACCAGATTGAAAGTTTTCATGGTATTGCATTCCCTTGATATCGAATCATTTTGAATTGACACGTCCATTGGTGATCATGTCCATGTTCGCGATCGTCTCGATTCCACACCGAGTCATTCGAACTCTGCAAAACAACAATTGCGAACAGTGTGCCAGAATCTCAGCGAAGCGTTTTCTTTAGAATAAACGCAGAATTCGGTTCGCCCGTATCAATTGGCAGACGCGACTCATGTCAATATGATGGCACCGGTCGTCGAACTGATGCCGTGTACTGAATTTCACCGCGAGTCTGCCGTTCCTTTGAAAGATTAAGATATGACCATCCCAATAGTTCTGCGTCGCGAATGGGCGATTCGAGTTGCCTCAATCGCCACCTTTTTGGCCTTGGACACCGTTGCATCACAATTCGCGATTGCAGGTGAAGCAATCGCGGTCGCATCGACTTCTGAGCCATCTGCCATCTATGTCGATCTGGCACAGGACTGGCCGTGGTGGCGTGGACCATCTCATAATGGGATCGCGAATTCTGACCAGCGTCCGCCCGTAACGTGGAGCGAATCGGAAAACATCGTCTGGAAGGCGAATCTGCCCGGCCGCAGCCATGGAGCTCCCATTATCGTCGGTGATCAAGTGGTTGTGACTGCGGCAGATCATGAGAGAAAAGTACAAAGCGTCTTGTGCCTTGACCGCACGACGGGCAAGCAGTTGTGGGAAACTGTCGTCCATGAAAATGGCGTGGATGTCAAAGGGAACGAAAAGGCATCAATGGCGTCAGCGGCGGCGGCGTGTGACGGAGATCGCTTCTTCGTTAACTTTCTCAGTGGCGATTCGGTCTACATGACTGCGCTCGATCGACAAGGTAAGAAGCTCTGGCAGACGAAACTTTCTACATACGTTAATCACCAGGGCTTTGGATCATCGCCGCTGTTGTATGAGGATCTCGTGATCGGAGTTTCTGACAACAAGGGCGGCGGCGCGATCGTCGCTATGAACCGCGCAACCGGGAACATCGTCTGGCAGAAGACACGGCCAGCAAAAGCGAACTATTCATCTCCCGCTATTTTTAATGTGGCTGGCAAGGATCAACTGTTCCTGACCGGTTGTGATCTGGTCACCAGCTACGCTCCTCTGACGGGCGAAATCCTTTGGGAAATCGAAGGCGCGACAACGGAATGTGTCACAACAACCATCACCGATGGGCAGCGAATTTTCACAAGCGGCGGATATCCAAA
>JBDNFT010000644.1:0-2587 GCA_041689695.1 Planctomycetaceae bacterium
ATCAATCCGCATCGGGACCGCGCTTCCAGCGCAGAAGCAAGTTCCTGCTCATCCCGGATTGACCGCCATTGACCCGTTTCAAAATCGTACAATCGAACTACCCGCGATGGAGATCCCACAGCGACGGCAAAGGGTGGGACCGATTGTTTAACCAATGATCCTGCTCCGACGACGGAGCCGCGACCAATCGTCAGACTTCCAAGCACTTTCGCTTGCATGCCGAACCAACAGTTTTCCTCTACGATGATCGAACGCCCGGCCGCGGCTCCTTGTTGCAGATAAGGCAGGAGAGGATTCGAATACACATGGTCGGCATCCGCGATAATCACATCAGGGGCTAGTATGCAAAAGTCGCCTACGCTCAGACTACCCGCCGTGGAGATAACCCCGCGTCGTCCAACCAGAACACTGGCACCAATCGTCAGGCGGATACGGCTATCGCGAACGCAGTCGTTGATCCAAACGCTGTCACCAATGCAGCTCCCGGAGCCGATCTTCACGGTCGCCAGCCCCATGACTTGGACACCGTCGCCGAATGAAACGTTCGGAAAATGCTTTTTAAGCTCGCGACGGCTTTGCATTCGGCGGGCTTGTTCTCTCAGAATTCCGATCACGATGAAACAATCCACTCCACTTTGGTTGCAAAAAAGGAAAACAGATCGTATCCGGTCTGCCTCACCCTGGCTGCGGCGAAGTCGTAAGGCTGCGGCGATTCAAACGGCAGCGGATACACGTTGATGACAGAACCGGATGGCGAGACGACCCGCTGAAGATGCAGGCCGCTCTCCACAAAAGCCGTGAGGTATTCATCCAGGTAATAGCATCCTTCGTCCTGCGTGATGGGATAGAGCGGATGGTGGGCAAAGAAATGATCTCGCTGCGCCTCGTTCCAAATCACCACATCCCGAAGGCAGCAAATGACCCCGCCCGGTTTAAGAATGCGACGAACCTGGGCGAGAAATCCTGAAAGATTGCCGATGTGGTGCAACACCTCGCGGATGAAAACCAAATCGAATGCCGAATCGGGGAAATCCAACACTTCCCCCTTTTGCACGCGAAAATTTAATTTGACTCCATCCAAACCGTCCAATTGACGTGCGGCTCCCAGGCCTGCGAGCAACCCGACTGATGAATCGACCGCCGTGACATCGAACCCCGATTTTGCGAGCGCATAAGACGCCACTCCATTGCCACATCCGAAATCCAACGCGGCCTTATCCGGACCGGGAGTTACTCCGAGAACTGAGAGTTCCTTAATCACGGCTTGAAACTCCTCACTTGATGCAAACCGCCGAGCGTTATCGGGAAGATCGGGCGTCTTGTAGCAGAGTCGAACGAGCTCTTGCATCCCTGCCTCTTCCCATGCCCATTTGTAAGCACGATCATATCCGTCACTCTCCAAGATTCGAACGCCGGATGCTTTTAAGCCAAATTTCTGAAGCAGTTGTGTGATCATGATACGATTGCCGCTACCTGGAAGCAGACCCGCTTCTCAAAATGCGTAAGGAATTTATCTTGCTCAGCGAAGAGCCACTTTGGAAGCTGGGAATTCTAAAAATCGGACGCTTTAAGTGTCAATCAGCTCGCAGCGGGCCAGACGGGAAAGGTGTTGTTTCGCGGCTCCCTGACAGTGAATCGTGCGATGGCGCACCGGTTCGCCTCCATTGAGAGATCTGGCATAAGGCATGTCATTGATCCAATCGTACAAACGCAGGGACCCGTTCATTTCATAACCCATTGAAGCATTGGAGTTAAGATCGACCGTCGCGCCCCGAATCACCGCACAGAGATTCGTCACACTCCACCTCTCCCCAACCTTGTAAAGGAACTCAGACCAGAGCGACATGTCGTTCAAACCACTGATAATTCCACCATCAAGAAATGGCCGACAAAATTGCTCGTGAGCTTTCCACTGATCGGAATCGTTGAAGACTCGGTGCACAAACAAGCAAAAGGCCTCCAAGGTATTCCGCTTAAGAAACGCGGTGTGCATACTGCAGAACTTGGCGGCATGTAGGATTGTTGACGCGTGGAGTGCAGCGACATCAAGCTGACAGAAGCCGACGTCAGCCTGTGAAAATTCGGGTCGTAACTCGTCCCACAAATTCGCAAATGCCAGAACATCGGAATCCAGATGGATACATGCATTGTCACCACGTTCCCGCATCAATTCTGCAAGGAGCAGCCAGCGTTCAATGCAAAAGAACTCATAGGCGGGATCATTTGTCGAAGTGTGCAGGTAAATGGAAGCAAGATCGCGGCTCACGAATTGCAATCGCTCGATCTCCGCGAACTCACAAAGGTCAGGCCGCTTGGGATCTTGATCTCCTATCAACAAGATCGGGACACCCGGGTGATGCAACGCAGCCTGGCGAATACAGATCCCCAAAGCAGAGTCGGGAAATGATTCCATAGTCGGGCAGTTCCGGTGAATGAAAACGATGGGCGGGTGATTCACTGCGTCAGGATTCATGGAACGGAGAGGCGCACCGATGTGTCAGACATTTTTCACCGCACGGACCAGCACGATGTCGTGGGGGATCCTGAAACAGTCCTGCCGGACGTCGATATGAACCTGCTCAAAGCC
>JBDNFT010000645.1:0-6553 GCA_041689695.1 Planctomycetaceae bacterium
AAGATTAAGATTAAGATTAAGATTAAGACAGGCATTAACTCCCCCCTCTCTTTCCTCAAAGAAACAACTCATTGATGCAATATCGAACACTCGGCTCCAGCGGATTGAAACTCAGCGTCATCGGACTTGGCACATGGGCCATCGGCGGCGGCGACTGGAAATTTGGCTGGGGCGATCAGGACGAACAGGAAGCCATCGACACCATCATCCGTGCCGTCGAACTGGGCATTAACTGGATCGACACCGCCGCCATCTACGGCGAAGGACGCAGTGAAATTCTCGTGGCAAAAGCCATGCAACAGATTCCAGCGGCAAGTCGTCCACTTATCGCTACAAAGTGCGGCCGTGTCGCACTGGGCAACGGCGAGATTGGAAAAAACCTACGCCGCGAAAGCGTCATTGCCGAATGTGAAGCAAGCCTCAAGCGTCTTCAAGCAGACTGCATTGATCTCTACCAACTTCACTGGCCGGAGCCTGATGAAGAAATCGAAGAAGGCTGGCAGACGCTCGTCGATCTTCAGAAACAAGGCAAGGTACGACACATCGGCGTATCAAATCATTCGCCCAGCCAGATGGACCGGCTTCAGAAAATTGCACCGATCGTTTCACTGCAGCCACCCTACAGCATGATCGCTCGCGACGTTGAAGCGGAGATTCTTCCCTACTGCGGTCAGCATAATATCGGCATCATCTGCTACAGCCCTATGGGAAAGGGCTTGCTTACCGGAACATTCTCCGCCGAACGAGTCGCCGCGTTGTCAGCCAAAGATCATCGCAGTCGCGACCCTCGTTTCCAGTCGCCACAACTGGAAATCAATCTGGCGTTCGTCGAAGCGCTCGGCGAAATCGCGACTGGCCTCGGCTGGACGATCCCTGAACTCAGCATCGCCTGGACGCTGCGTCGCCCGGAACTGACATCTGCGATTGTGGGATCTCGCAAGCCAGAGCAGATTGCGGAAACTGTCATAGCGGGTGATCGAGTGTTGGATGCCGCGTCGATTGCCGCGATCGATTCGGCGATTCAAGACCGTGATCATTCATTACTGGCGTTGGGAGCAATCGTGAAGCCCCGTGTTTGAACACGCCGAATCTTCGACGAGAAGGCGATCAGACGATTGTGGCCTTTGTCGTCCACGATGGCGTTTGGCACGATGAATCGACTGCCCAGGCGTTTCACGCAGTGGGTGTCGGCTTGAACGAGGCAGGGTTCAAATGTCCCTTATCGATAGAACTTTGCAACGATAACTTTGAGGCTCAAAGAACTTTTGTAATTGAGTAGCCGGATCAGTACCTTGGCACTTGAGGATCGAGTTTCTGCTGTTCAGCTGCGTGCCCGCGAATCCCTCGCTGACCCGTCAGGTCATGATGATTTCCGTTCTTTTCGACCAGTTATTTACTCCGCAGTTTCCTCTTTGATCTTCGCATAGATCGCCTCTGCTTCGTCGTAGGCTTGTTTTGCGGCTTCGCGTTCTTCTGGGCGAATGTTGTTCTGTTTGGACTCCCAACAAACTTTCACGGCCTTCTCACACCACTCAGCGCTGCGGCGGTTGACGCGGATGGGTTTGTCTCCGACGGTGACAAAGACCGGATTCGTGTGGGCTGACGGAAGGATTCGAACCGCCACCCACGACGATTGAGTAATCTCGACAGGGAAACTCATTTCTTCGACATGACCATCCGCCGTAAGATTCTTCGTCGCCACAACTTCGCCATTCACAATGATCTCCACCGGCACGTTTCGCGAATCACTGATGCGGCAACGTTCCAGATGCCAGTATGGTTTTTCGTCGAGCCGTTTACTACGGATAGATTCGGTTAACTCAGTTGGCGTCTGCTCGAGTAAAGCCGCCACATTAAATGTTACGTTGACAGTTTTGGGTGCATTCAGTTTGAGCGTACTTACCTTCTCATCCGCCGAACGCATCCCGACACCAACCTCATCCACTTTGAGATCAAGAATGTGGCTCAGACCATCACCGCAATAGCTTCGACCGTCGCGCAGGCCTTCGATCCACGTGTCGTAAGTCAGCTCCTGGCCTTTGTCGAGTTGCACGTAAATGCGTCCCAAGCCAACACGATCGCCATAGATGCATGGAAAATCTGTCTCGCCGCTGATGCGAGTTGTCATGCCACAGTTGAGTGTGTGATACCAGATATTCAGTTCCCAGATCGCTGGCGTATCAACGGCAGAAATGAAGTCACACACATTGTGAGCCGTCGTCACCACATACTCATTGGCTCCGATTCCGTCAAATCGCGGCATCTCGTAGTCCGGTAACTTCGTCGCCGCTTTTCCCTGCCAGCCTCGCGGAGCACCGCCCCACGGTTGTCCCGGAAACGCTCGTGATCCATCGGGCATGACATCCGGCAATGCGATTCCCCAACCACTGTGACTGTAACCGACAACGCCGCCTTGATCATGTCCCCACTTGAGAACAGGCAGTGTCCAGCTCGGCCATTCTTCCAGCCGCGTCGTGCCGGGATAATCATCCTCTGTCAGCTTCAACAGACACAGATGACCGGCGTGAGACGATGGGAAGCCACTCACTTCCACGTCGTAACGCATCAGATAGTCGCGTGTCGAAAGCGCCGACACTTGGCCGTTGAAGTATTCCTTTTGAGTATACCAGCACGGCCCCCAGCTCAGCACGCAGCCAACATTCAGATCTTCACCCAAAATGTGACGCATCATGGCTTCCGGGCCGACGCCTTCCGTCGGGCTGTCGTAGTGCGCACAGCCTGCGGCGTGAATGTGATGATCGCCGGAATACCAGCCCGTCTTTGCCACATGAATCCAGCGTTTCAAATCGACCTGCACTGTTTGTTCCGCGGCATCCGAGACCGTTACATTCAATCTCTGCGGCAGATACTCAGGCCCGCGATTCACAACGAACGAATAGTCACCCGGCGGCAGCATGATGGATTCGCCATCATGACGATACACCTGACTGTGGAAGAAGAAATCCGGAGCCAGCCTCCGCGAAGGCAACGGGTAGACTCGACCCTGCGTGTCCCTGATGATGAAGTTCGCCGTTGTCGGTTCACCATCAACATCATGAATCTGCAGCGTTACAGCGACTGCTGATTTGCAGTCGAACAGAATCGGAACGGCATTGCGAAACCCAATATCCTGCGTCCCCGCGCCGATATGAAATGACAGCGACACCTCACGCTGCCCAGCATCGCGGCTATACAACAGCAACACGCGGTACTCCACAAGCAACCCGGACAGCTTCTCCTTCAGCGGTTCGCGTTGAAGCATGTTGAGATCCAGAAAACGATCCGGCACATCTTCAGGATTGACGAGCTTCTGGTCTTTGCGAGGTTCCTCGCGCGCTCCACGTCCCTGCTGATAAACCGGCAGCGCATTGGGACTTTCGGCAATGAGCACCGGATTGATGCCCGCTTCGTTATGCACTTTGATCAGAAAGGCTCGCCAGCCCTGCTGCATCAGCTCCTTCTTCACTGGACCTTCGGCGACCTTAACGCGGCTTTCCGCATTGATGTTGACCAAGGCCAGACACAGAGGATCCAGAATCAACTGCAACTGTTTGACGGCTGCCCCGTCATCCGGCAACGCTGCCGCTTCGTCGATTTTCTTCCTGACATCATCACTCAACGGCGCGCCGGCAAACTCCATCGCCTCAACCAGGCGTCGAGTCGCCGCGACAAACGGCTGCCGTTCGACGCCGACGGTCACAGGCACCGGATCGTCGGCATGAGCGGTGGATAAAACCGTCGTGACTATGATTGCGAAAACAGCACTGCAATTCCTGAAACCGTTCATCGTTGTACTCCTGCCAGAGATCGTGTGATTTCGGCAGTGTATTCCGCAAGCCGAATGAATGCATCTGACGGCACAGAATCACCGGGCTTGTTTGGACAGCGCCAGTTCTTTCGAAAACATAGCGAAGCATAACTCCGGCCGACCTGCAACCTTGTTGATGGATTTGAAGGCTGAAAAACAGCGACAACTAAGTTCTCAGTGTTTCTCAGGATATTGGATGAAAAGAGCATTGTTGCGTTTCAGCCACGGCAGTGGCGACAGCACGTAGCCGTGGGTGAAACCCACGGTGACGATAGTTCCTGTTTACCAAAGCCCCGTGAGGGGCGAAAGCAACTTCAAAAGTGGCGCTGTCCAGCTAAAACGTGCGATTTGATTCAGTCCCGGCAAGGACGGTCGTGACACGGCTGCACTCAGGGCGTACATTTTGCGTACGTCGCTGTTTGAGTCGCATTGATTCTGCATTCAGCAAGATCACACGTGGCCCAACGAAGCGGAGAAGCTCAAGGGAGGATCCATACGTCTGGCGAATCGCCTGCGGCGCAGATCGCAAGTTGTTATGCTTGATCAGATATGATGAAATCAAGAGAGAACTGGTGTCTCAATGCTGACCCCGCCGACTTCCACGACTTTCACCTGGCTTCGGAGGGCTGCATGGTTCATCCTTGTGTTTCCGCTTTTCATTTTCTCCCCATTTCGTCCGCCTGATTCGTCTGCTAGCTTGTCCATTCAGATCCTTGGCTGGATCGCGCTTGTTGTTGCCGTCATCCTGCCAGCAATGTCTTGGGAAACGTACTGTCGATTTTCGCAAAGCGCTGGCATAAGCCATGTGTCGATTAGGCTCATCACGTATCTGGTGATCAGCTCAGTTGTCTATCTTGCCGTCGCCGGACCATATTCTGACATCCTGCCCCGAGGCTTTGCGGTGCAAGCTGCGATCTGCTCAGGCGCAGCCGCCCTGATACTCGCAGATCTGTGTTTCTATTTTTGGCACCGATCAGTCCGCTGTAGTAAAGCGGCGTAACTAATAGGCTTTGACTGCGCGAGCGCCGAGCGAGAGCGATCAACACCAAATCAACAATTATTCCCAAGCCGATCCCAACTACCCCTGCCCGGCGTTGGTTGATGCTGCGGCCAGTTCATAGGCGTGGGCGTACCAGGCGAAACCGTCGAGACTCTGGTTTCCGGTGCGCAGGGCTTCTACCATCTCATAGGCCGAACGTCGGAAGACTTCGTTTACCGTCAGCTCCGTCATCCGTCACAAATACCTGGTGCGAAAATCCGACGGGCGATGACGGTGCCTGCGTCGAAACAATCGCATTGACCGTCAAATTAACAACGCTGCCGACTGGTAACGCGCCGAGATTCCACGTGATCGTGCCCGCGACGGCATCCAGGACTCCGCCATGTGATGGGACAACGTGTACAAGAACTTCGGTCGGGAAGAGGCTTGTCACAACGACGCCCGTTCTGGCCGCCGTGGTTTTTCACAATGATCGTGTAACTTCAGCCAATCCTACAGGCAAACTCACTCAGAACAAGGCAAGTCAGAACTACTCAATCAATTCGGCGAGCGGCAGAACAAGGTCAGCCCAAATATGTAGCCCCGCCTCAGGAATCCGACCTAAGGCAGGTCGGACGACGTAAGCAGATCTGTCCCCAGATCTGCGTCCTTCGGCACGGTTGATGGAACAAGGGTCCGATCGGAACTGTTATTCGTCGAACGATCCCAACGCAGGTTGAAGGAATCAGACTCTTGTGATAACGTCGCTACAAATGTGCTGAATCATCAATTTCAACGCCACGCCAACGCAAATCACAGAATCGCCCAAATCATGGACGCAAAGAATCCCGGAACTCTGGGCCCAAGCCTTAAATATCACTCGCGCCCAAATCCTAAACGTGTGTCGGACGTAAGATTCCTGAACGGACCTCAGTCTCGATTTCGCGAGCTGATGATGTCGCTAAAGGCTTTCCGAGAGCTCATCACCGGCTTTCGACAACTGCACTTTGTCGGGCCTTGCGTCACGGTATTTGGATCGGCTCGGTTTCCGGAAACGCATCCTCATTACGAATTTGCCCGCAGTGTCGGACAGCAGCTTGCGCTGGAAGGCTTCACGGTCATGACCGGCGGTGGCCCCGGCATCATGGAGGCCGCCAATCGTGGCGCAAAAGAAGTGGGCGGACACAGCGTGGGCTGCAACATTGTTTTACCCATGGAGCAGGAACCGAATCCGTATCTCGACAAGTTCGTGGATTTCGAATACTTCTTTATCCGTAAACTGATGCTGGCGAAATACTCTTACGCTTTTGTTGCGATGCCTGGCGGTTTCGGAACACTCGATGAGTTATTCGAAATCGCAACGCTCGTTCAGACACGCAAAGTGGAAGAATTTCCAATGATCCTTGCAGGCTCGGAATTCTGGAATCCCATGCTGGACTTCCTTCGCGAAACCATGGCAAAGGGCGGCACGATCAGCGGTGCTGACGTAGACCGATTCCACGTCAGCGATTCTCCGGAAGAAATTGCAACGATCGTCAGCGATCTTGCGAAGAAGCGATTTGGTCTGCAAAAAAGTGTCTACAAACGCCGATGGTGGATGTTCGAATAATCGATCTCCTTGGTGAGTGCAATACTCCCCTCCATTTGCCAGAATCCTGATCGGATCCGGAATCAATGAAACCCTGTAGGCTCAGTTGTTGGTACGACAATTCTCCAGCCTGTTGAGGCAGGAGCCTCCGGGGCAGTGCGTTCCAGGGCTGGAGCCC
>JBDNFT010000646.1:0-1331 GCA_041689695.1 Planctomycetaceae bacterium
AACGTTCCTGCCAACTCCAGATTCCTCTTCCACGCACGATCCGGTTCCAGATCATTGTTCGCTGGATTCGGTTCTCCATTGTGATTCAGCATGGCATAAGCCAACGATCGCAGGACCGGTTCAGCGTGCCCCCAGCCGATTGTCTGCAACGTACGCCATCCGTTTGCCAGAAAGATTGCCTTGTGGCCGATACTGCGAAAGTCTCGCGCTGCATATGCGGCGAACAATTCCAGCGTCTCCGTCGCACCAAGATAACGTGCGACACCAGCGGCAGCGACGTCAGCCTGAGCAACATCCCATTGCTGCATGGAATGATGAAACGAATCGCGCACCTGCCCGGCCGAAGGAATCCCGGCCTCATCGACCGGCGACATCGTCCAGTTGCCTTCCTTTACATCCTTCGCCTGCGAACTCTTGAACTCATCCAACGCCCAGAAAATCGGCAGCCAGCGATCGGCCTCCGGTGATGACAGACTGGCGAGGTGCGCAGAGTTAACAACGAGCACAGCGTGAAACTTAAATCCTACCGCTGGTCGAGGCTCGACGTTTCGAACACCTGCCAGCAGCAACGCCGCCAGTACCTCGCGATAGCTGAGACCCTTTTGAATACGACTACCGATTTCTTCCAGCAAACGTTGGCGTGGCGTCTCTTCAATCAGCCGCACCAGCGGCTCGATCTCCGGCCGTAGTTGCACGACACCGCTGGCCGATTTGAGCTGTTCATCACTCACCGGAAGCAATCCTGCAATCAGCGGCCGAGCCGTCAGTGCCGAGAGACTGGTCGAAGCCGACCACAGAAAACGGCGACGCGAATGATCAGTCATCAGATTTCCCTTTGCAGATATCCCGGTGAGGGCATTGAATCTCGATACGTCAGTCACTCCAGAGGTACAAGTCCGGGCGTCACGGTGGCCGAAGGCTGCATTTTTGCAGTCTTACGAAGTTGATCCAGTTCCTGTGCTTCCCGAATTTTGTTGTCGCTGCTGTAAAATTTTGTCAACGATTCTTCCATCGCCAGACACAGTTTTTCAATCTTCCGTTTCACGCTTGTATTGCGTTGCTGAACGGCTTTCTCAGTCGCTGGCGTTTTGATTGCATTCAGCCGGGACATGAATTCCTTCTGTCCGGGCATTCCATCAAGTTGCAAAATCAATTTCTCAAGTTCTTCCGGTTTAGCTTCCGCCGCAGCTTTCTTCGCCAAGCTGGTTAGTACAGCTTTTTGTGCGACGGTATCAACCAACGCATCACGAAAGAGATACAATTCACCTTCTACGCCAAGTCGCAGACCATCGTCTGGTAATTTGATCGTATCCATTGGCAACAACCCCGGA
>JBDNFT010000647.1:0-2634 GCA_041689695.1 Planctomycetaceae bacterium
CGAAAGCCTGGCTGCTGATGGATTGGTTCTGGATCAGGAAACACTCAACCGCATCGACCAGATCGACGTTGATATTCCAACGCCCATGAAGGAAGACGGACTTCGCCGACTGTGAGGAACATTGCCGAAATAAGGCGTTGAAAAGTACGTCAGGCTTTCCAGCCTGACACGAAGAAAGATAAGTCAGCCTGGAAAGGCTGACGTACTTTATGTTGAAAATGACATAGTTCATGATCTAAAATCGCAGAGCGTTTGGAATGACGATTCGCTCAATTGCGTTGATCACGACTTGTACGGCATCATAATTGGATCAGGTTTTATGTTCTCCAGGCCGGGGAAGCTTTGCTCCGAGATCGTCGCACCAAGATTCGTCAACGCTCGCAGATGCTTGTCGGTTGGTCGGCGACCGAGTAGTTCGCTTGTCAATGATGTTGCCAGGACATCGCCAGACTGTTGCACGATCGGATTGTCGTCGCTGCCTGCGTAGAGACTTGTGCAGAGAATCACGACGGCCAATTGAACGCGGTGCGATAACTCCGCCATGCGGCATTGGCGGTCGGCGAGTTTCAACTGATGGTGACGCATCGTTGCAGAAATCTCGAATGACATCGATTGTAAAAAGTTCGCCGCGAACTCCGCGTGCTGTCGCATCGCTGGTGCGAGTTTTGGCCAAGGTCCGCTGCCGGATGACTGCAGCTTGTGGCCGATAAACCATTTCGTGTAATCCCACAACGGTCCTCGAAGTGCCCACGCGTGAAGTGGATTCATCAGGTTCGGTTTGCGAATGTTGTTTGTCTGCAAGGCTTTGCCAATCGGTTCGTAGTAACGACGACCGTGCTGCTTGACGAGCGACTTGAACAGCGCCAGGCCGAGCATTTCCCCTTCGCCTTCATAGATGCATGGAGCCAGAAACTCGTGAACGTTGTCACCGAAGAGATGGCCATGCAGGAACGACCGACCTCCCAGAGTTTTCATGTGCAGTTCAATGGCCGCGTGTTTCTGTGCTTCGCTGCCGAAGACTTTCGCAACGACGCATTCCAGTTCGCCGCGAAACCCCTGGTCGAGCAAGCCAGCACACCATTCACTCAGCGCATCGCAGGCGGTGATCAAGCCGGCCATTTCACCGATTCGCCGCTGCACCAATTCGCGTTTGGCAATCAGTTCGCCATACGTGCGACGGAACTGAGCCCACGGAATCATATCCGCCAGCATCATGCGCATCGTTCCAGCCGCATTCGCGCAGAGAGCGATACGACCGCGATTCAGCCCGTGGTAGGCCACCGTTAAGCCGTCACCGTCGTTGGGAATCAGTCGATTCGCGACCGGCACGCGGAAGTTGCGAAAAATAATGCCGTGATTGTGAGCGTGCTTCAAAGCGTGAAGGCCGTAGTTCTTCAGTTGAAAATGTTCATTCTCTTCCGGCGGCAGTTCGGCAATCAGCACGGCGGGAACGTGATCAATCAGGCAAACGACGCCAATCATACGTCCGGGGCAAACATTCGTAATGAACAGCTTCTCTCCGTTGATGAGGTAATCATCGCCATCGCGTGTCGCTGTGGTGCGGAGCGCGGTGAGGTCAGAGCCAGCGCAGGGTTCAGTCAGGGCGAATGCGGATAGTTTCTTACCGCTGGCGAGCAACGGCAGCAGTCTTGCTTTTTGTTCGGCGGAACCGAAAGTGATCAGCGGATCGACAGCTCCGATACAGCCATGCACGGACGCAAGTCCGGCGATAGTGGGATCGAGCATCGCCATTTGCGTGATGAACTGCGAGAACTGAGTAAACGTCGCGCCGCTACCGCCGAATTCGGGATCAATCAACAGTCCCCAATATCCGGCTGCCGCCAGCTCGTTGAAAACCGGCTCACGAATCTTGCGATTGTCGTCTAACAGTGTTCCAGATTTTTTGTGGCGACGGACAACTTCGAGTGAGTCCTGCATGACTCGCGCGGTGGTCGCATTGGGTTTTGCTGCGATTGCTTCGGAATGGTGGAACAAATCGATGGGTGTCTGCTTTTCCCAGACTGCGCGATGAATCGGACTGTTGACTGTTTGATATCTTTCGGCGAACAGGTCTTCGACGCGGTCATCTGCTGAGTCCAGAGCACCCATGCGGCGAACTTCATCGGCAGACTTGCCGCCCATTTTCAGGGCTTCTTCGGCGAACGATGTCTGATGTATGGCTGGTTTCTTTTCAGGTTCGATGGTTGTGGACATTGTGGGATTCCTTGTTGAAACAGGTTGCTGATGGAACCGAACTATTTCGTAAGACGGGACTGGAGTCCTGTCCTACGGCTGTTTTGATTCCAAACCATTCACAGGATTCAAATCTTGGTCCGAGGGTTTTGGCAAGATCGCCCAGGACCTGACGCACGGTGTCGTGGCCCCATGATTCTGCAAGCCGCAACGGTCCACCGCGAAACGGCGGGAATCCAGTTCCCAGAACCATTCCAAGATCGACCATCCATGGTTCGCTGACAATTCCTGCCTGCAATGTTTGAGCGGACGCGTTGATCAGCGAACCAACCAGTCGTAATTGAATGCCGCTGAATGTTTCGTCGCCAATGCGCCGTGATGAGATCCGGGGCGTGACTGATCCAGACGTGATCCCAAGATTCGCGACCTCGCCGCGGCGAC
>JBDNFT010000648.1:0-1759 GCA_041689695.1 Planctomycetaceae bacterium
AAATTCGACTGTCCCAGATTGGTGTGTGCAGAGGGTAGCGAGTTTTTCTGGACGGAAACGTCGGCGTTTTTCAATAAGCGACTCTCCAAAAAAGATTCTCGACGCTTTTCCTTCAGCGAAAATAAGACAGTCGAAACGGTGCAAAGACAATGTACCGGAGGGCTGACGCCACTCCGCTCGCCAAGCTGCTTGATCCCGCAAGACCCTAGAAAAACCATCCGTCGGTGAATCACATAAACGTCGATCCTGAAATTTCCGCTCGGCCAACAGCCTCCCTGCTGACATGGCTGCAACTCATGCGAATCCCAACTGTCTTCACAGCGATGTCGAACATATTGTGCGGCTATCTGATCACGCACACGCTGACGACTGCCGAACTTAAACAGCAAACGGATCTGTGGCTACTGCTGATTTCCAGTGCAGGATTGTATCTGGGCGGCATGGTGCTGAATGATGTTTTTGATGCGAATCTTGACGCGATCGAGCGGCCCGAACGACCCATTCCATCAGGCCGCATTTCGCGGAAAGCAGCAGGACTGTTTGGTGCCTTATTGATGATGACAGGAACGGCATGCGCTGCTGCCGTGGGGCAGGGGAGCCTGTTCATTGCGGCACTCATCGTCGTCGCAGTATTGCTGTACGACGGATATCTAAAGTCAACAATCGCCGCTCCACTGGGCATGGGCACCTGCCGGTTTTTGAATCTCATGCTGGGAGCCAGTGCGGCTGGCACATTCACCTCGGTGTGGCAAACGACACCAATGACTGTTGCGGCGGGGCTCGGGATTTACATCATCGGCGTCACGATCTTTGCGAAAAACGAAGCTGGCAAAAGCAGTTCCATCGGGCTGTTCACTGGAGTCGCCGTCATGCTTTGCGGAATTGGTCTGGACGCATGGCTGGTCACAACATCAGGCGTTAAAGACGCAATTCCAGGCAGTCAAATGGCACTGCTGATTTTGGGTCTAAACGTCCTGCTGCGAGCAGCGACTGTTGTGAGCAATCCAGAACCAGGCAGAATTCAACGCACTGTGGGACTCATGTTGCTGTGCATCATTTTTCTTGATGCATTGGTCGTGTTTGGCCTGACGGGCGACGTCAAGCATGCGGTGCTGGTCATCATGCTCGTCGCACCAGCATCATTGGTGCGACGATTCATTCCGATGAGTTAATTCTGCTCAGCGCTAAAGACACGAATCTCAACGCGACGATTCTTGGCATGATTCAGTGGATCCTTCGGATCTCCCGGACGATCCCAGCCAACTCCAACCGCGTTGAACTGATTTGGATCGAGACTGTACTTCTGAATCAAAGCTTCCTTGACCGAGTTGGCTCGATTTTCAGAAAGTTGCTTGACCAGCCCGTCATCCGGCAGAAGGGCTTTCATTGATGCGTCGGTGTGACCATCAATAACGATTCTTGCCGCTCCGAACTGACCAACGAGCTTCGAGATTTCGTCAAGGATGAAATCCACATTGGGATCATAGAGCTCTTCCGTCTCTTTACCGTCAGCACCTTTGCGAAGAATTTTATGCATCGCATTGGCATTGTTCGGAGCGAAATGGATGATCACGGTGTTCGACAGAACTTCGTCGGACTCAGCAATGATCTCACCAGTGGTCTTTGGCGCGAAGCGTGCCTGATATTCATCGCGTTGAGCTGCATATTTCGGTTCGCTTTCCAGACGTTTCAGCACGCTGAAATCGACAACCTGATCGAACGCCACAGGCTGATGCGTAACCGAACGAATGCCGCGATA
>JBDNFT010000649.1:0-6292 GCA_041689695.1 Planctomycetaceae bacterium
CCCCGGCGAGCGGAGCGACGTCAGCCCTCCGGTACAACTGCGATTTCGCCGCTGGGATTCTGTGGATTGCGCTTCCTTAGACAACGTTCTCCTACGCCAGATTTCGGCAAAATGCCTCTGCTTCGCTGCGGCGTGTTTTCTTCGAGTGCGCTACCGTGATAGAATTCCTGGATCGTTGAGTATTTCATATTCAGGAGATCGTCATGGTCAATGCATCAGTCAGTTCCTCGATGGCGGATCGACTGGATGAGTTTGGGCATATCGCAGCAAGCCGATTGCGATCGACACCGGCTCCCGGCACCGCAACAATTGAAGATCTTGCACAAGCGAATGCGATTGGAAAACCGATTTGCGAACTCATCGACCAATCGTTGGTGGAGAAAGCTATGGGGTTTGAAGCATCAGTTGTTGCCGCCAGAATCCTCGCGATCTTGCTGCCTTTCGTAACAAAGCATCGACTTGGCCTTGTCTCCGGTGCTGACGGCATGTTTCAACTTCTCGCCAGCACCGTTCGAGCCCCGGATGTCGCGTTCGTTTCCCGTGATCGGTTGCCACAAGGAAAATTCCCAACGGAGGCGTTTCCGTCACTGTCGCCGGATCTTGTTGTCGAAGTGCTGAGTCCGGGAAACACGAGAGCTGAGATGTCTCGCAAGCGGATCGAATATTTTCATTCGGGGACACGGCTGATCTGGATTGTTGATTGTCCAAATCGCTCAGTCGCGGTTTACACATCACCCAGTGCCGTTCGCGTTTTCAACGAAGAGGACACTATCGACGGCGGCGAAGTGCTTACAGATTTTTCACACGCAGTCGCTGAATTCTTTGCTGATCTGGACTTTGGAAACGACACTCAAATAAGCTGATATCGCGTCAGGCAAATACGATGCAAATGTAGCCGACTCGCTCCGCCGACACGAGCCGAGCCTTTAAGACTCAACGCAACTGAGCAGAGATGGTTACCTCTCAAGTTCCAGGGCGTGGGTCAATGGTCAAAGAATGCTGGATCGTAATATCGACGGGCCAGAACGGGGCTCATCACGCGGAACGTGATGGCTACATTGGGTTCCACGCATCCCACTGCTCACCCAACCACTCTGTATTCGGCACTGCATCCGTGATGAGATACCGATAATGCCCGACAAACGGATGGTCCTGATCGATCACAAATTCATCGTCAACACACGGTGAAAACACAAAATACGGCTTCGTTGGATGTAGTCTCGCCGCCTGAGGTGCACGAAAATTGTCGCGGTGACAAAGGACCGCGATCGTGACGGGCTGGCCGTTGACCTGACCGGTGACGCAGACCCAACGAGCGTGTTCGTGGTTTCCTTTGATACGGTCGGAACCGAGGTCGTTTGTCATCTCGCTGGGTTCGCGAACAACCGGCGTCGTTGAATCGGCGAGTTGCTTTGAGGCGTCGCGGTCTTTATCGGTCATCCTGTGGCAAATCAAAGTTGATCGCCCCAAGTTCCATCCTGGCTGAATGGACATGATTTTAGGCAAGGCTGGTCCGGGAACGCTGAGTCAAAATCCGTTTTTCTTTTCTGGCCATTTGGGCGGATAGTCGAAGGAATAACTGAGCGGCAGATTCACGTCAAATTCCTGTTCTCCGCGACGAATCCGAAGGGGCAAAGTTGTTCCGGCATGAGTCAGGCGTTCGTGAATCTCACGCATGGACAGGTCTTTCGGTTCTTTGCCGTCGAACAAGAGAATCTGATCATCCACCTTCAGTTCACTTTTTGAGCCTGCACTGTCGGGCTGCATTCGCAGAAGTTCCAACACATTGCTGTCACTATAGATCAGCACGAGCCCACTGGCGTCCGGAGGAACTCTCTTCGGCCATTCATTCGAATGCGGCGCGAGCCAGACTTCGTTTTTAGGGAAGTCCAGAATCATATTGAAGTGCGAAAAACATCCCATGCCGAGCGAGTTGAAGTTCGATTCCGTGACGGGAACATCCAGGAATTCGAATTCGCCAATTTTGATAGACTTCAGGATGTAGGTCTGCACTTCGTTAAGGCCTGAGCCTGATGTACGCAGAATTCGATTGGCGCGAATCGCTTCTCCTCGGTCGACGTGAAAACGTAGTGCATCTGATATTGCGGACATGAAGTTATCATTGCCTGTGTCAATCATCAATTCGACGTTCGGAATCGTAGGAACTTGGACTTTCAGAAATGCTTTGTTTCCAGGACCGATTCGGGGCACAGTTCTGATAGCACCTTCTGGCCGCTGCCACGGCACATCAAGACTGGCAATCACTTGATTCTTCAGATCGATCCGCACAACCAGGTCTTCGATGTCCGGAAAACCGAGGCAGCCATCAAAGTACGACCACGCTTTCGATGTCCCGGGTCTGTCTAGGAGGATTAGTCGACTGGATTCTCGCTTCCTCCCAAACGCTGCAATTGGAATGTTACTAATCATCGTGACTGTCTTCTCTCCGACCTCGAACTTGCCGCCGCGCTCCGAAAAACGCCATGACGGATCTGGCGCCACTCTAAGCTCATCTGGGCCGAAAGCTACGGAATACTCGCAACCAGTATCGACAAGAAACATCGCGTTGTACGGTCCGTATTGAACACTCGTGAATGGGCCCTCCAAGCGACGAATGCACTCTTCCACGGACAAATTGTCATCTGCTCGTACGTGCATTGGAGGAACGCTTACAAGGATCGTAAGGATGGGCGCAATGATTCGCAGTAACAATCCTACAGACTTTGAATGCATGGTAGCTGGAATCCTGAAAACATCGATTTTGAACCGTTGACGCGAGCTTCGCGCTTAGAAACATGGAACACAACGGCCGAATTCTTGTTGGTTCGGTCGGTCGAAATTCTGAGCGACCCATGCATCACAACGCGACATCAAATTAATAATTCCAACCAAATCCAAGACCGGCCCACCACGAGCCCTTGAAATCATAGAAGCTGTCAAGAAATGACGCACGGAATACATTCGGTGTCTTTGGTGGCGTTGAATAGGTATTCCAAAGCTGACTCCCATCATTGGACACGTTTCCGTTCGTCAACGTGACGTCCGTAACAAGAGACCACTGCGGATTCGAGGTCTGCATGACGCCGGTGATCCGGGCCGCTGTGGATGCTGGGCCTGTCAGCGGCTGATAGCTAAAAACGCTGGCACTGATGTAGTTGTAAGGATCGCTCGACCATCCTGTCCCAGCACCAATGTACGTGCCGACCTTGTCGTCAAAGGAATACTCGGCCACCAGAGTGACGTTTCCAATCACTGTATTCTTATACGTCGCGTTCCGTGTCGTCCCATACAAAGATTGACTATATGACATATGCAGTTCGTTATTCGGGAGAACGACATCCACAGTGACATTCCGAGATACGACTTGCCCATTGCTCAAAGTGGCAGCGCCGTGGACGGACACCGGTCCCCGCTTTGATCCAATCGACAGGGTTCCGCCAGTCGCGCCTCCATTCATATTGATATTTGCGTTCCAGTTATCGAAATCGCCGTTTACAAATGCCTTAGTGTATGTGCCAGTCATCGTGTAGGTCTGAGGCTGCGCGCCCGAAGCCGTATTGTACGAAGCAGTGGCTATCAGCACTTCGCTCGTAACGCCAATCATCGGTGGGCCAACGTACGAGATAGATCCGTTCGCACTACCGGTTTGTGTGGTCGAGTTGTACCAGGCATTTCCGCTCATTCCGTAAATGGAATAGAACGGTGCCATGTTACTGCCAGGATAGTACGGATACGCCTGACCAAGTCCAAAGCTTGGCGCTCCTGCAACGGGCTTTGAAAAGGCCGGTCCTTCAACGGCACCGGCATTTATGCCTGCAATGAGCGTCGGATCCCACGAGATTGCCGCGCCATTGAGCGCTAAGTTCGTCAATTGGGGCATCTGTGTAACCAAAGAACGGTCTTCGCCAAACTTGGTATTGAATTGAGCTGGAATAGCGTTGACAGAATCAAACACTTCGGAGATCTCACCATTCAACTGGTCAAAGGCGGTCGTTGTCTTCGCCTTGAGATTTTCGAACATTTGGCTGGCAGGATTCTCGGTCAGTAGTGTACGCGGTTCAAGATCCTCTGTGCCGTTATGACTATTTCTGCGCGATCGTCGTCGGACTGCTGTGGCTTTCCAGCGTCGTTGCTGTTTTGACACCAAGTCTGGCCATTCAACTGGCTGAAACGCTATCGCAAAGAAACCATCCAGCCCCCCCCCCGATTACCGAATCTTCCGATATAGTCATGGTAACTGATACTCTTGAAAAAGGACAAACTTCGATTGCAAAAATAGTGACACGGCCCCTACATAATGACCGAGTGCGAAGAGTACAGTCCCATCTTCGCAAATTCAAATGACTTGCCGAACATCTGCACTTTCGGTCACTGCCCAACGGTGTTCAAAGTTGCCGGACTGGTTGAAAAATCTGTCTGAGTCATTTTTTTCAACGCGTGGCAACGTTCCAGTCTTCAATGTCTTCAAGCCTTCTTGGCAAGCAAGGTCAGAATCCCGGACGTCAGGATCTCATCGATGGCGGGATCACACCAGGCAACACTCACTGCGTAGCCGCCCTGCGGATAGGACTCCGCCGTTGGAATGTACCACGGACCACCGTCACCATAGGCTGCACATGCCACAAACCTGTTCGGAGCCGCTGCCTGAGCACGCAGTTGATACTCCACAAAGCACTCGGATGGCAGGTGCAGCAGTGAAACATTGTTGATCTGCAGCGAACTGAGCGTGATAGGAATCTTTGCCGCCGTTCTGCGCAGCCACGCGACTGTATAAGCTGGGCGATTGCGACTCACAACCGGTTGTGACTTATCCGTAATGACACGCATGATCTGTTCTTCATCGAAGCGCTTGTCGCTTGGTGGCTGAATGTCAACCGTCTCCCAGCGAATCGACTCGATCGGCTGAGGATCAAGACCCTTTTCCGATCCCGTGATGCCGTCCAGAATTCGCTGCGTCAGTACAGGCCGCATCTCCTTTGAACCATCGTTGTATTTGCCAGCACCAATGTTGCCACCGCAACCGTTGAAGTACAGATGCGTACAATCGGGTTCCTGCTGCTGACACTGTTTTCTGGCGAGACCACAGAAGTCCGCACTCACACGCCCGTCACCGTAGTAACTCATGGGATGGCAGGCATAGTAATGACTCGCGACCAGTTTTCTCTGGTTGTTGTAGAAGGCCACGGTCTTCAGCATCGGGTCGATCAGGCCTTCCGGAAGTTGTTGATGTTCCGGATTCGTCGAACTGCTTCCTCGCTGCGACGCGACTTTTCCATCTGGTCCCAGGATGCGTCGATTGCCTGCCACTTTTTCGACTTTGGCTTCGCCCGTGGCAATGTGAGTGACTGCAATCGTTTGGTCCATCGCCTTTGCAACCGCCGCACGGCCTGCGTCCAGACATCGACGGAAGAAATCCAGTTCGACAATATGCGGCAGATCACCTTGCTCCAGAATAATCTGTTCAGCATCAACGCAGGCAAACGGAGCGTTGTGCTGATGCACGCAGTGAACGGTGACTCGATCAATTGTCGTCCCTGCAGCTTCGGCCAGGGCCTGACGCCATTGCACATGCGCGTTGTTCAGCAATCCTGTCCAGTCCACGACACAAACAACGATCGGTTTCCCAGAACCAACGAGTACATATCCGATCGCTTCGAGTGGATCATCGACGGCTTCGACGGGCTTAATCCAGCCACCGCACAGTGAATGTCCCATCGGCGGCGTTACGTCAAATCGAAATGTGCCGACGCGAAGATTTCCTGCGGTCTGAAATCCGTAGACGGAGGCAGGCAGTAAACCGGCCGCAATTGTTGCGGCCGAGGTACCCAGAAAAATTCGACGACTGGGATTTTCCATGTTGGTTCGTTTCATGATTTAGCCTCGATTGAGTCACAACAACTTTTCGTGCGGGATATTTTGTCAAAGTCCATAGGTTAAACGCAACACGGCTCAGAGAACGGTCCATTAACCTGTAGCGAAACTCGTCAAGAGTTTCGGATGTCCTGTAGCATGGCCGAAAGTCTTGACGACTTTCGCTACAAGGGTCCTTCGCTGAACGGTATTCGAAGTTAAACATGGACAAAATATACAAAGCTATCTCACGAAAGTCGCTCACAACGCAAATCTCCTCCGAGGAAAGATCACGCTCTGGATCGTCAGACGATTGTGTCTCGCGGCGTAATCCGTCACCATCATGCCCAATGGCGTGGACTTAGTGAGCGGCAAGGCGCTAGCCGAATGGCACTCGCGTTAATAAAGTAGACCTCACTCTCCGAGTGAGGCAGGCCGCAAA
>JBDNFT010000650.1:0-3168 GCA_041689695.1 Planctomycetaceae bacterium
AAAACTCGCTGCATCAAGACTCGCTGAGGACTGTTTTCACCACGTTCGAATTCATTGCGAACCACCGTCATTTCAGATGCCAGATCTTCCGCCTTGATCAGACTGTTGATCATTCGATCGGCTTCCATGGAGATCGCGAATTCAAGATTCTCGTCGCTGGCCGACAACGTTTCGTAATAGTTCGTCCGATCGAGCCACGTCGTTCCGTTGAACTGAGCGCCTCGTTTCGTGAGTTCCGCCGGAATCGCCGGCCGTGCTGCTGTGCCTTTGAACAGCATATGTTCCAGCAAATGCGCCATACCTGCTTCGCCGTAACCTTCGTGTCGTGACCCGACAAAGAACGTCAGATTCACAGTGACCGTTGGTTTGGAAACATCAGGAAACAGCAGCACCTGCATTCCATTAGCAAGTTTCAGCTCCGCAATTCCTTCAACCGCCCGGACGAATACAGGTTCCTCATCTGCTTTCGCAGAAGGCACCGTAACGACATTGCTGAACGCCGAGATCAGCAGTGCGACAACAAAACATCGAGACATTGTTTTTATCCTTAATCAGTAGCGAAAGTCGTCAAGACTTTCGGATGCGCTATGAATCGCCGAAAGTCTTGACGACTTTCGCTACGATCCGGATTCTTAAGCTCATTGTGGACGCACTACTACACGTAATCATTCTTCAAACGGAATTCAGGATGCTTCGTCAGCCAGGCATCAATCCGATCCTGTCGCGATAGAGCTACCGGGATGAAATCAAGAGCTTGCTGCAATCTGTCATTCGGTTCTGCACAACTGAATCGCAGGAACCCACCACCTGCTTCTCCAAAGCATTCGCCGCCCAGACATGCCACGCCGAATTTATCATCAGCAGCTTCGAGGAAGTACAACGCCAGACCGTGACTGGTAATCTTCAGGCGGTTGCAGATCGGCTTCACACCGGGGAATACATAAAATGTTGCAGTGGGATCGAGTGCTGAAAAGCCTTCAATCTTGTTCAAGCCGTTGGTCAACAACATGACCTTTTCACGGAACTTCAGCATTGTCTCGTCGCGTTCCTTTGTATCGCTTTCCAATGCGGCACGACCGGCAAGTTGTACAATTGGTGGCGTGCATGACAGCGTCGTATTGATCATCTTGGCGATGGCAGTAATGATTTCAACCGACGACGCGCAGAAGCCAAGTCGCCAGCCACTCATTGAATATGACTTGCTGAACGTGTACGCAGCCACGCACTGCTCCATCATACCCGGCTGAGCCAGCAGTGAATGATGATGGCCCTTCCAGATCATATGGCAATACGGTTCGTCACTGAACACGGCAACGTTGCGCCCGCGAATCAAATCCGCGATGTCTCGCAGATCCTGCTCGGTGGTGACGCCGCCCGTTGGGTTGTGAGGCGAATTCAGAAAGATCGCGCGTGGCGAAGGATCGTTGTTCAAAAAGTCTTCGATATCAGTGACCTGTGGACGGAATTCGGTCTCCTGCCGCAGTGGCATCAAAACAGCGCGGGCTGCACGTCGCTGAATGTTTGGCAGGTATGTTGGAAAATGCGGACTAAAGACCAGGCAACCATCGCCGGGACCAAGAAAGGCTTCGCAGAAGAATTGTTCAAAGACTTTCGCCCCTGGTCCAACCGCGATGTTTTCCGCTGCGACAGGAATTGAGAATTCGTTCTTCAGGAACTTCGCCGCCGACTCCCGAAATTCCGGAATGCCGGGCGACGGACAGTAGTGCGACTGATTGTCGTGGATCGCCTGTAAACCTGACTGAATTGCGGATGCCGTGCTGTTGAATGGACTGTCGCCGATTTCCAATTCCACGACATCCTTCCCTGCAGCTTTAAGCTTCTTCGCAACGGCAAGAACGGTGAATGCGGTTTCAACGTTTAGCGATCGAGCAAACTCACTCAACTGAGCGGACATAATATGACAATCCTGAAGGTGTCGGCAACATCGCGCAGCGCGCGGGTTGAACTCGGAGTGCGGATGGATACGATGCGTCCGGTGGGACCGTGTCGCAGATGGTCTGCAACCGGCAACTCAACAAATACTCTTCGGCAATCATAAGAGCAGACTGTTACATGTTCAACCGCACGCGATTGATGGATCTGGTTCGAGAACGAGCCCTCAAGTTTGGCGACTTTACGCTGGCATCTGGCAAGAAATCCACTTACTACCTGGATGGCAAACAGGTCACACTGAGTGCCGAAGGGTTAATGCAGATTTCATACGGGCTGCTGGAACTGCTGAAAGATGTTGAATTTACTGGTTTCGGCGGCATGTCCATCGGTGCCGACCCGATCGTGGGTGGAATTCTGGTGGCAGCGGCTTCACAAAACCGAACCATGCAGGGTTTCATGGTTCGTAAAGAAGCGAAAGGCCATGGGACTCAACGCTACATCGAAGGCCCAATTCAGCCCGGCGACAAAGTTGTGATCGTCGATGATGTTGTCACCACTGGCGGCAGCGCGTTGGAGGCTGTTGATCGCGTCGAAGAATTCGGCTGTAAAGTTGTCCATGCCGTTGGAATCGTCGATCGACTGCAGGGTGGTCGTGCGGCTTTCGAAGCGCGTAACATTCCATTCAGTGCGTTGTTGACGATTGAAGACTTCGGAATCACACCGCCGGTTTAGAGAAACGCATGCTCTGCGATGATAGTTCCACCACTGACATGCCTCGCGATCGTTTCAGCAATCTGAAGGAACTGACTCGCGTGGCCTTGCCGCTCATGTTGAGTGCGGGCTCGCAGTCGTTGATGAATGCGGCTGATAGAGTCATCCTTGCGGGCTGCTCAGAAGACGCACTCGCGGCTGTGACTCCGGCTTCCATGCTGCACTGGACCATCGTCTGCGTTCCGATGGGAACGGTTCTGTACGCGAATACGTTTATCTCGCAATTCGATGGAGCAGGCCAGAAGGATCGGATGATGAGTTCCTTCTGGCAGGCCGTATGGCTGGCGTTGGTCAGCGGCTTTTTGCTTTGGATGTTCCTGCCATTCACTCGGATGATTCTTCCACTCACGGGGCATTCTGCCAACATCGTTGAGCTGGAAGCTCAGTATTTTAACATCCTCTGTGCCGGCGCTCCGATTCACATGGTCGCGACAGCGTTAAGTTGTTTCTTCAGCGGACGTCGTCAAACCAAAGTCGTGATGTTGAATAGCATGGTGGCGGTCG
>JBDNFT010000651.1:0-3055 GCA_041689695.1 Planctomycetaceae bacterium
AAAGGGCAACGCAGACCCACTATTGCGGAACCCTGTCAGGGTTCGTGTTCAGACGGAACGTCAACTTGGGGCGGCGTTCATCCGCATTCGCGGATTCTCTTGCCCCAAGCTGATATGCCCGAGCCTTTCAGGCTCCATCGCAGTGCCAGGTTCGTCGATCATTCATGGCTATTTACTGCCTTCCATGCTATTGATAGTTCCTGAAGCGTCTACGTGCATCTTGGGATCCCATAATCAAGTCGTCAACAATCCTTGTCTACGTGGCTGGCTCCTTAGCAGCTCACTGGCTTAATCGACCGACGCTCAGCCATGGCGAGCGGCCAGGGTCAACTGGCCGGTGCTTCAGCGATCCTGGTACGGAGTAGCGCGTGCAGCGTACCGGGAAGCTGACGCATCCCGCTCGCCGGGACGGTGAATCCTGCCGCGCCAGCGGGGCGTTGTTTCTTAACGCCTGCGGCACTGCTATTCCGAAAAGCTGACGTCGAACGTGGCAGAATACATGGAAGGGCGGTCGAAGCGGTTGGAAAGCGACTTTGCTTGAGCCATGATGGTTCGGACCGCTCGATGTTGAGACGATTGGTGAGTTGGCGATTCAACCGTGACGACTTCGTCAAGATTCAGAAGCCGGTCGCTTAGCAGCAGCGTTACCTTCTTCGCATCGGAGTGTTCGAAGACGACCGTATTACCCTTGAGCGTTGCCACAATCCTGTCGCCGGCTTTCGACTCGTCCGCCGCCGAAGCTATCCAATAGAACCGGCTGTGGATCACGTCATCCTGTACCCAGACGACTTTTTGTGGCCAGACATTGCGAGTGAACCGAGCCATCCACGGAACGGCAACGGCATCTTCCAGATTCATCCAGTGACCTCGACCGGGATGCAATGTCACTTCGTGAACGTAAGCGTCTTTGTCGCTTTCCTTTAACGCGGCGAGTTTGTCGTGCCATTCTTCGGCCTTGGTGTTTCGATTGTAGGCTGCATCGTTTGCTCCCATATGTATTGTGAAGCCAATGTTTCGCAGGCCATCGGGGAGAGCTTCATTGGGATGTCCGGCCATCATCGAAGCAGCGGCCAGACGATCAGCCATACGAGGTGCCAACTGATAGACTCCGTCGCCGCCAGCCGAATAACCCAGGATGAAAACTCTGTCAGGATTTACGTCTTCGAAAAGAATCATGTCCGTAATCAGGCGATCAAAGAACTCGTCAATGTGCGACTGATGCCACAAGTCCCATGTGTTTGTCGCGGCACGCGGAACCAGGTAAATGCCTTCTGCCGGTTGATAGAGTTGTTTCTGGTTTTCGTATTGCTGATCATTCACCGCCGCTGGGGCACCACCGCCACCGTGCATCGAAATGAACAGGCTGCGGCCAGATTCCGGACGATCGCCGAAGACCTGATACCAAAACGGCATCTCAAGATCGCCAATTGTCAGCTTCCTCGCATCAAACTCGGCTTTGCGGCTTTCTTTCAACGCATTCAGACGAGCGTTCCAGAGCAACTCTTCAGTTTTCTGTGCATCAGTCTTCGCAAGTGATGTTGCCGCGAAAGATTGTTCCGCGATGGATTGCAAATTCTCTTCATTCAGCGGATGCTGACTTAGCCAGTTGGCCAGCGATTGAACGGCCGACGCACTTTGAGCATCATCAGCCAGGACGGACGGTTTGAAACCGCAAATCGACAACAGTAATATCGTCGCAATGATGGCGGGAGCGCGAAAACGTGATGATGACATAGGGCTCTCACGAAGATGCTTGTGTTGGGGATAAAATAAAGCCCGATGGAACTCGCTGACGTTTGCGTCTGCAAGTTTCACCGGGCTTTGTGTTTGCCGAAATAAGCGGAGAGAGGGGGATTCGAACCCCCGGTCCGGTTGCCCGGACACAACATTTCCAGTGTTGCACAATCGGCCGCTCTGCCATCTCTCCGAGCGTCATCTATTGCGTGGCGCGGTTTTTACATAATCCAGCGAGTTTTGTCGATGGGCTTGTAAGTCAGAATTCATCGCTCCTCGTCAAAATTTGATATTTATGGCAGAAAGGGAACCGATCGCACCACGTTCGAATAAAATAATGCCTCGAACTCAAAAAATCTGAAGTCTGGGCCGCTTGTAGCCTTGCGAGAGTTGTCTAATAGCATTGCAATCTGCAAAAATCGGTCCATTGACCGTCAAACGTTTGAAAAACAACAACACCTTGCAGCCCAACGCAGTTCTTTGAAAAAGACGTTCGGCATTGTCGTTCGTCGTGGAGTGAAAATCGTCGATGGCCTCAGAACCGATCTGTGATTTGAAGTCTCTGGACTTCAGTAAACCCCTGTATGGCCTTGAACAGATTCGGGAAGTGAACCCGCAGCGGTTCGAAATGGAGCAACTTTCCGCCATAATTCATGTGGATCAATCGCAGAATCTCATCGTCGGCTACAAACAGTTGACCGACGACGAATTCTGGGTTCGCGGACATATGCCGGGCTTTCCGCTCATGCCAGGCGTTGTGCAGTGCGAAGCGGCCGCTCAGTTAGGCGGATTCTATGCCCGCAAATACGATCTGATCGGCGGCGACTACCTTGGCTTTGGCGGCATGGATGCTGTTCGCTTCCGTAAGCCGATTCATCCTGGTTCCCGCCTGGACCTCATGGCCAAAGTGACCCGCATCATGGCACGACGATTGGCACAATTCAATTTTCAGGGCTGGGTGAATGGAGAATTAATGTTCGAGGGTCAGATGCTTGGCGTGACTGTTAACAAAGGCTGATACTGTCAACAAAAGCTGATGCAGGTAACGAAGGCTGTCCTCATGCAAACTGCCCCAATCAAGCCTCTGAAACCCTGGTTTCAGACGATCGCTGATGTTGAAACATCGCTCAACTGGCCGGAATTCTTCGAGAACGATAATCCTGTTGAGCTGGATATCGGATGTGGTCGCGGCTTGTTTCTGTTCACTGCAGCGGTCGCGACGCCACAGACGAACTTCCTTGGCTTGGAAATCGATTTCCGCGAAGGCCGGCGCACGGCAACGCGACTGATGAAACAGAACTTGCCCAACGCTCGCGTCACT
>JBDNFT010000652.1:0-4235 GCA_041689695.1 Planctomycetaceae bacterium
ATAAAGGGTACACTTGACTGGTTGTCATCAGCGAACGCAGCAGATGTAGCGAAGCAGAGGGAAAAAACAATGAGCAATCGCATAATGTCGTACCTTGATTGTGGGGCAGGCTTCCAGCCTGCCAACCTTGTCATCGCTGTTTCAAAATCAGCGGATCACCCAATTGCAATCCGCACCGAATGCGTTTCACTGCGGGTTTGTCGTCCAACCATGATTCCATGCGCGCAAAATACAGCTTGTCGTTGCGCATCCGCCAGTCACTCTCGGAGAACTCCGAGGGACGTTCTCTGGAATCCAACTCCTTTCGATAATCGCGAAGTGCTTTCAAACCGCAGGCAGGTACACTGCCGTTGAGGCACGCAGTCACAAAACAGGTCGCTCCGTCCACGTCGAGATGTGGCAAGCGACGACGACGAATGAGGCCGTCCATGCGTTGACTCCGGAATGAAATGTCATAGGGAAAAATGATTGTCAAATTCAATGGCAGGCTGGAAGCCTGCCCCACAAATGTTGGTCACCACTTATCAACCGGTCCACTCGGAACAGGAATTTGTACATCCGTCAGCACGCCCGTGCGATTGCCATCCACTGGTCCAGCTTGTTGAATCTCCGCGATCGCCACTTCCATTTCTGACTTCGTGTGGACCTTTTGAAAATCGCCGCGCTGCTGTTTGCGAATTCGCATGCCCTTCAAATACCAGTGAGCCATCTTGCGAAACAGGATGATCGCGCGTTCGCTGCCGTGACGTTCTTCCAGACACGTGAACTGCTGCAGCATAAGTTGCAGTCGTTCATCAAACGTGCCCGCTGGAGAGAAACTTCCGGTCAGTTCCCATTCAACAAGTTGCCGAAAGATCCATGGATTGGCCAATGCCGCACGACCGATCGAAATCCCGTGGCAGCCTGTTTCCTTCAACATCCTTGCAGCGTCAGTCACGTTGCGAATATCGCCATTGCCGATGATCGGGATTCTTTCCACGGCTTCGACAACAGCACGAATTCCAGGCAGAGAAACGGTTCCGCCAAGTCCCTGCTCCCGCGTGCGACCATGGATGGCAACCGCCGCCACACCAACCTGTTCAAACTGCCGTGCGAAAAACGGGGCAGTCAGGTTCTCGCTATCCCAGCCGAGTCGCATCTTGACGCTGACAGGAATTGGCACCGCTTCAACGACGGCCTGAACCAGTTTAAGTGTGCCGTCAATATTGCACATCATTCCCGCGCCCGAACCTGCCCCAGCGATGCGATTCACAGGGCAACCCATATTGATATCGATCGTATCAACGCCATGTTCATACAGCATCCGAGCGGCGTCGGCCATCACGTCAGACTCGCTGCCAAAAATCTGGACGGCAAACGGACGATCTTCGGGATGTGTTTCCACCATTTGCATCGTACGTTCATTGCGACTCAGCAGAGCACGCGAATTGACGAGATCCGTCGTCGCCAATCCGACTCCGCCAATCCGCCGCACAATTCGGCGAAACGGCAATGTAGTGAAACCAGCCAGCGGTGACAGCAGATAGCGGCTCACCAGCGGCAGGCTTCCATACTTCAACGCATCGCGAAACGGTACTCGTTCCACGTCGGTGCGAACAGTGGAGTGAGTAGAAGCGTTGCGAAAGACGTCCGGTATGGCGCTGCGAATGAGACTGGTCCTGCAAGAGTGTCCGACGAACGTACGGGCCCGAAATAAAGTACGTCAGCCTTTCCAGGCTGACTTGTGCGACTTCATGTCAGGCTGGAAAGCCTGACGTACTTGTTCGGATCATGTTTCGCCGCCATCTTAACCTCAGCCGCAACGGTTGGCCACACGGCAGGCCGGAATGTCGGCCTTGTGAATCTGCAGTTTCTGCTTCTACGGCAGGTTCACCGGCATTGACAAATTGTCGAATTGTGGAAAACCACTTCCGGATGTCGTGGCAGCCCGGAAAGTCTGCGAAAAGTCATTGCTCGTATTCCGATTTTCGGATACGAATGCGACCAGTTGGCTTCCGCAGGCGAATGGTCGCAAAACAGCAAGAAGTCAACCACACACAGGACGCGTGTTTTCGCGTTGAATTATGGCAGCTCCGGAAAACCGGAGCGTCGTGCACCGATGATCATGCTGGCGCAAACAGTTCCTCGCCGAAAAACGCTCCGACGTAATCTCAAGGCCATGAACGCGGATGGATTTTCGTTCAGTGTCATGGTCGGCATCGCGGAAACCTACGTGCCTGCGTTTGTGCTCGCACGCGGTCTGGGAGAACTCAACGCCGCATTGATCGCAACCGTGCCCGTGCTGCTGGGAAGTATCCTGCAGCTTCTGGCGCCGATGGCGCTGCAGAGATTGAAGTCATACCGTCGCTTTGTTGTGATGACGGCTTCGATTCAGGCCAGCAGCATGTTGATTCTGATGTGCATGGCTTTGATGCCGCACGTTCCGGCGTGGGCCGTTTTTGTTCCGGCCACTTTGTATTGGGCGGCTGGGCTTTCCACCGGTCCGGCATGGAATACGTGGGTTGAGTATCTGGTTCCTCAAAAAATCCGCAGCGGTTTCTTCGCACGACGCAGTCTCATGTGTCATGTCGGCGTTCTGTTGGGATTGATCTCAGGAGGACTGTTTCTGCGATGGTCCGTTGCTCATGAAATGACCGTGGCGGTATTTGCGGTGCTGTTTGGAATCGGCGCGATAGGTCGGTTCGTGTCAGCCGGAATGCTGGCTCGACAGACGGAGCATACGACCACCGGCATGAGCCATTTTCAAAATCAAGTGGCAGCAAGTCACGACTACACGCAGGCGGATGAAGACACCGATGCGCCGAGCATCATGTCTGCGAAAGCACGTTTTGCCGCTGTCATTCAGACAATCAAGCAACCGGGATCCGCTGGACGCCTTGTGCTGTTTTTGATGGCCGTGCAAACAGCCGTGCATGTGTCCGGCCCGTACTTCAATCCCTATATGCTTCGCATTTTGAAGCTGTCATGGATGGAATACATGGGGCTGTTGTCCCTGGGCTTCATCGGTAAGATGATTTCACTGCCCTGGGCCGGGCGATTCGCCAATCGCTTTGGACCGGATCGCCTGTTGTGGGTGGGCAGCATCGGCATTGTGCCTGTCAGTGCCATGTGGTTCTTTTCGCAGAACATCTTTTGGCTGGCGAGCATCCAGATCGTGAGCGGCCTTGTCTGGGGCTGTTACGAACTGGCGATGTTGCTGCAGTTCTTCCGACAGATTCCGGGGGAACGCCGTGTCGCCGTGCTGACGCTGTATAACCTTGGTAACTCGGCTGCGATGGTTTTCGGAACTGTGATTGGCGGCGTGATCTTAAATGCACTCGGACGCGGCATGGATGCCTATTTGACGTTGTTCGTCGTGTCCGGCTGTATGCGATTCTTCGCCTTGCTGGCCATGCCCGATCGACAGACGGCCGTGCATACCACCCGTGGCGTGGTTTCAAAATGGGTTGTGCAGTCGGTTCGCGGCTATGTCCATTCCGCTCATTCGATTCGAGCTGTGCAGGAAATTCACATTGAGATTCCTCAACGACCAGAAAATATTGATATCGTGTTGAGCAACAGCGAGGGGTCGTCTGTGACGTCGCGCGTCATTATCGACGACGGCGGAGTCGCGAAACGTCGAGACGGCTCTACGGCAATCAAAAGTAACGGCACGCGACAGCAGCCGGTTTAGAGACAGATAAAAATCAAGCATCTGTGTATCAATGTACTCGTTTAACCCGACTCGTAGAGAAGGTGCCGACTAGCCTGCCTCCTCTGCGAGTCGGGTCAAACGTTTGCTATCTCGGCTAAGAATAAACTCACAGAACGTGAGCGCCGCGGCACACCAGCGCAGCTCGCGAATTTGCCACACTCTGCGGTTTGCAATGCTCCAAGGAGTCTGCGCATCAAGGTTCGTAACGATAACCGACACCGTGGACTGTCTGGATCAGTGTGGGCGCTTTCGGATCCGTTTCGATGCGTTTGCGAAGTTGCGAGATGTGTTGGTCCAGAGTGCGGCTGGTCGGAAAATAATCCTCACCCCATGCATGCCGAAAGATTACATTGCGGTCCATCGCGCGGCCGGAGTTTTCGTACAACAGTTGTAGTATACGAACGTCGCGAGGACTGAGTTCAATCACTTCGTCGCCGCGCCGGGCTCGCAGTTCGACAGGGATGACTCGCAAATCGCCCATAGAGAATTCTGCAGGAATATTCGGCTGACGGGCGCAACAGCGTCGGGCAACGGCCTGAAC
>JBDNFT010000653.1:0-4230 GCA_041689695.1 Planctomycetaceae bacterium
ACGTAGGACGGGTCTCCAGACCCGTCCTGACATGATTCGCATCAGGACGGGACTGGAGTCTCGTCCTGCGATCGACAACGTGCAGAGAGCCGATGATGTTTTCCTCACCATGGTACTTCTTACTGTTACTACTGCTGCCGCTGGTGGCATGGCGACTATTCGCACCTCGACGGAAGTCGGCCGTGCGATTCAGTTCTTTGAATCTCGCGCGGCAACTGACACCGACACTCCGCCAGCGCGCAGCCTGGCTGCCCGGCGCACTGACGATCGGCGCGGTCCTCGCGATCATCGTCGGCCTCGCGCAGCCACGTGAAGGACGAGAACAAACAGTGACCGACACCGAAGGCATCGCCATCGAACTGGTCGTCGATCGGAGCGGAAGTATGCAGGCGATGGATTTCCAGGTGGACGGGGAACACGTCGACCGTCTGACGGCGATCAAAAACGTCGTAGGGAAATTTGTAACCGGCGGTGACGAGCTCAAAGGTCGCTTCAGCGATCTGGTGGGACTCATCGCATTCGCCGGATACGCCGACGGTGAAACGCCACCAACGCTGGACCATGCCTATCTGGTTTCACAGTTGAATAACACTGAGATTGTCACGAATCGCAGCGAAGACGGCACCGCGATCGGCGATGCGATTTCGCTGGCAGTTGAGAAACTCAATGCTCTGGATGCTCGGCAAAAAGAGAAAGTGAAAAGCAAAATTGTCATCCTGCTGACGGACGGAGAAAACAACGCCGGCCAGTTGGAACCGATTCAGGCGGCCGAGCTGGCAGAAACGATGGGCATTAAGATTTATACCATCGGAGTTGGCACCAAAGGACAGGCTCCAATGCCGGTGCAGGATCCGTTTTCAGGCCGCACCGTTATTCAGTGGATGCCGGTCAGCATTGATGAAGACACACTCACCAAAGTCGCCGAGATCACTCACGGCAAATACTTCCGTGCCACGGATACGGACTCACTGGAAAAGATTTACAGCGAGATCGATCAACTCGAAAAGACCAAAGTGGAAGCGAGTCATTTTGTGGATTACCGGGAACTGGCGATTCAGCCATACGCGGTTAACGGGTTTTCCGTACCGCCGATTTTGTGGATCGCATTTGTATTGCTCGCGGCACGCCTGTTGCTTCAGCAGACATGGTTAAGGGAGATGACGTAACATGGACATCCAAATCGGAACCCTAACCAATATCTGGCTGCTGGCCGTTGTCGCGGTCGGACTGGTCATCACCGGCTATGCCATCATTGCACGTCGCCACGCTGCGCTGAAGTTTGCTACCGCCCGACTTCGCAGTCAGATTCTGCCGCCAGGTACCAGATCCCGACACTGGATTTCTGCGATTCTGATTGCCGCCAGTCTGTCACTTCTGTGCCTTGCCTTGATGGATATCCGCTGGGGAAAAACATGGCGCGAAGTTCCGCAGAAGGGTATCGAAGTCATGTTCGTGCTGGACGTCTCGCGCAGCATGTTGGCCGAAGATGTTACTCCAAATCGCCTGAGTCGCGCGAAACAGCAGATTAAAGATATGGTCGATGAAATGGCGGGTGATCGCGTTGGCCTTGTGGTCTTCGCGGGCGATACTCGTCAATCTGTTCCGCTCACGAGCCACTATGAAGACTTCAGACAGACCCTCGACGCCGTCGGACCGCATACCGTCCGAGTCGGCGGTTCGCGCCTGGGCGACGCACTCAAAGCTGCTGCAAATGGATTCATCAGCAAGACGAACAACCACAAGGCGATTGTCGTGTTTACGGATGGTGAGGACCAGGAAAGCAAGCCGGATGAAGTGGCGAAAACGCTTCACGCTGAACAAGGCATCCGCATCTTCACTGTCGGCCTTGGTGACATGAGCCAAGGGGCGAGAATCCCCGAAACCGAAGACCGTCGAGGTGGATTCGTACGGCACGACGGACAGCAGGTCTGGTCGAAGATGAACGGGCAGATTCTGAGTCAAATTGCCACCGACACAGATGGAGCATATATCCCGGCCGGGACTCGCAACGTCAATATGGCCGAGATTTATCATGGCTATGTTGCCAACGTGGAACAGACAGAATTCGAGTCGGCGAAGATCAACGCCTATATCGCACGATATCAGTGGTTCGCTACTCCAGCATTGCTACTGTTGTTGCTTGAGGTATGGATAACAACGCGAGTAAAGTCAAATGTCATAGTCGGCCGGACCGAGCCCAGCGCTGTTCCGGCGGCTAGAGCAAATTCTGGAACAGCAATGCTTGTGGTCCGGCCTAAGACGACAAGCTACATGGCCGCCGCAATCATTGCTCTGTCCGCTGCGCAGGCGATGGCACAATCGCCGCTCAATATTCGGCAGACTGCGAGTGAGATCAACGCCGCAAACAACTTGTTGCGTGAGGGCAAAGTTGATGAAGCCATCGACGCCTATCGTAAGGTCGTCCCCAGCGAACAGCAGCGCGATGAGCTGAACTACAACATGGCGGTGGCTGAATACAGAAAGGGCAACATCGAAGCCGCCGAACAGCTTTTCACTGGTGTTGCCGGCAAAAGTTCCCCAGGAATCGCAGCAGACAGTCGCTACAACCTCGGCAATTGCCAGTATGCGAAAGCACTGGTGGCTGCGGAAAAGGATAAGCCCGCTGCCATTGAACTTCTTCGCGAAGCGATCGCCAACTATCGCGGGGCTCTGCGAGGAAAACCCAACAATCCTGACGCCCGTGCCAACATCGAACTGGCGGGTGAACTGATCCGGAAGCTCGAGCAGGAACAGAAGCAAGAGGAAGAACAGAAAAAGCAAGACGAGCAACAAAAGCAGGATCAACAAGACAAAGACCAACAGCAGGACAAGAAAGATCAGTCCGATCAGCAGAAGTCCGATCAGCAGAAACAGGATCAACAAAAACAGGATGAACAGCAAAAAAACAAGCAAGATCAGTCTGTTCAGACAGATCAGTCCGATCAGACGGATCTACCCAATCCTTCCGATCAGATGGATCAAGACAAATCGGATCAGCAACAGCAGGCCACTGCTGATCAACAGAAGCCGGACGATAAAGGCAAACCGGAAGAGCAGGACGCGAAGAATCAACCTGTGCCAACTGGTGATCTGAAAGCCGCCAGCGAGCAGGAACAAAACAAGAAGCCCGAAGGCGCTGTCGGCATGACTGATCCGAATGCCAAAGACGGGCTGATGACTCGTGAAGAAGCACTGAAAATGCTGCAGTCCGTACGCGACAGAGACATGCTGAGACGAATGCAGCAACAACGACAGGAAAGATCCCGCCGCGTACCGGTTGATAAAGACTGGTAAAGTCCTTGTTCCAAGGCTCCAGCCTCGGAACACAATGTTTCGGAGGCTCCAGCCTCCAGTGACTACCCGGGAGGCAGGAGCCTCCAGTGCAGCGCGTTCCAGGGCTGGAGCCCCGGAACGAGAAATGTGAGTTTCCAGAGAATCAAGGTGATCAACATGAAACGAACAAACATCAAGTCCACTACGCTCGCACTTCTTGCACTTACAGTTTGCGGCATGAGCAGTTCTGTAATCGCGGCTGACGTCGATGTACGGCTCTCCACACAAGAAGGCTGGGTCGGCATGCCCGTTGTGCTGCAGATTTTGATCAACAATGCAGCAGACTACGAACAACCAACGATTCCGGAAATCGATGGTTGCGACATCCGCTCCGCTGGCGCGCCGTCGCAGAGTTCGCAAATCACGATCATCAACGGTCGTCAGACGCAGAAACGCAGCGTCGTCATGCAGTATTTGATCACTCCGCGCCGCGAAGGGACGTTTGAAATCCCGCCGATCACGATCAAAGTTGATGGAAAAAACGTCTCAACAGACAAGCTGCAATTCGTCGCGAGCAAGAGCCAGACAGGCAACCTGTTGTTTGTTGAAATTGACGGAGCCAAAGACAAAGTGTTCGTGGGCCAGCCCCTGGAGATGACGCTGAAGATCTGGGTCAAACCGTTTCAGGACAAGGAGCGAAATCTCACACTGTCAGAAGGTGACATGTGGCAGATGATTTCCGAAACGACATCCTGGGGCGGTTTTACGGATCGCATGAAGGAACTGGCTGCGAACAATCAGCGTCCCGGAGGTCAGGAAGTTTTTCGAGATGACGGCGAGGGCCATGAACGCAGTTATTACCTTTACGAAATCACCGCTACGATTTATCCCAAACGGTCAGGCCAGATTGATGCGGATGACGTGCAGATCGTCGTCAACTATCCCACAGAACTGGGC
>JBDNFT010000654.1:0-5427 GCA_041689695.1 Planctomycetaceae bacterium
ATCGTGATGGCGATTCGTTCCTTTGTACACTGCGAGAGATATGCCGCCAGGCGATAGTATTCAAAGTAGTCTGAGATCAGCACATTCATGCCACAGGCTGCCATAATATCAGCCCGCGCCAGGAAGTCACGTCGATCAATTTCGCCTTTGGCCTTGAGGTTACGCATTGTGATTTCCATGATTTGAGCGACCTCTTTGCCTTTGACTTCGGGCAGTTGCGAAAACTTTTCGTGGGCACACCGCAACATATCGACATTGACGTTGCAGACAGGTCGAAAACTCCCGCGTTCAACAAGAATGGGCTTGCGATACAGGAACTCGGACGGCTGCAGCACGGCACCGTTCGCGGCAAACATCGCCGCTCCACTAAGCCCGAGTTCCACCAGCTTCAAACTCATCAGTCGATTATCGACACGACGGAATGCGATGCCGGAAAACTCGATCATATCGATTTCAATGCGTGACGTGGAAAGTCCGTCGAGCAATGAATCAACTAACAATTCAGCTTCGTGATTGAACGCAAATGCACCATAGACAAGATTGACCCCCACAATGCCCAGAGCTTCCTGCTGCAGGGCCATTTCTGTATCGCGCATTCGCACATGGATAATGACCTGACTGTCTTCGTCACGTGGATGTGCCTGGAATTTTATACCCATCCAGCCATGACATTCTGTCCCGCCCTTGTAACCCTGAGCCGCAACAGTATCGGCGAACGTGAAAAACGTACTGGACTCACCGCGATGCTCAAAGAGTCTGTCCAGATTGAGTTTATGTTCCTGATCAAGCATCGCCTCAAGTCGTTCGCGGCAAACGTAACGATTGGCGCGACCATAGATGGCGTCGCTGACTTTCATGTCGTAAGCAGACATGCTCTTCGCAATTGTCCCGGCAGCCCCGCCAACTCGGAAGAACCACCGGACGACTTCCTGTCCGGCACCGATTTCGGCGAACGTTCCATAACGTCGCGGATCAAGATTTACACTCAGCGCCCTTTTGGTGAGTGCTCATTGGCTGCAAGGCCGGAGTGCCAGGTATCTGATATTGCATGTTCGTCTCTGCGTGGAATTGGAGCAACTGCTGAATTCAGGGTCAGGTTGGATTCAAGAGCTTCGAAAATCAAAGTAGGCGAACAATCATCCACAGAGATTTCTGCTTCCTCCCACGGTTACAGTGCAGCCCATGTGCCAAATGTTCAGTTCGCCTGGTAAACTGCGCGAACCCTGTGGTAATCGCATAACTCACGCCACAGCGAAGTGCTTCAACGAAATTCCTGACGAAGTAATCTGCACAATTTCAGGGAGCTGTTGCCCGCAATTAGGGCACGACTGAGGCGACCCGGAAATTCCATGAACTCTCATTTTTGCAATCCCGCTGGACAAATCAGACTGGCACGTGCCACAATCTGCGTACGACGCAAAACGTGAGGCGTTGTTTTGTTTACCGACAAGCCCAGGAAACATCATCATGCTCATTCGCCATTCGTTGTTTTTCTTCAGTATCGCGTGCATTGCCATAGCCACCTCAGCAGCCATGTCGGCAGTGAGTATAGCCGAAAAGCTGACGGAGGCCAGGTTCCAAAAACTCCATGCAGAATTGCAACCAGACAATTCTGCGTTGTGGCGAACGATTCCATGGAAGACTTCTGTGTTGGGTGCTCAGCAGATCGCGGCTGGCGAGAAAAAGCCGATCTTCATTTGGGCGATGGATGGGCATCCGTTGGGTTGTACGTGAAACAATGGTGTCATCGACCGTGAGTCGACATTCGCAGATCCAGCCGTTGTAGAATTCCTTAAAACAAAAACCATTCCTGTTGCCATTGATCAATGGAATCAGCGCCGTCAGAAGGATTCTGAAGGTGACTTTTATCGCAAGATCGCCAGCCAGGGTCCGCGTCACGATTTCGAAAATGGCACGACACAGGGCCTCTATCTGGCAGCGCCGGATGGTACTTTTCTGGCATACACCAATAACCGTGATCCGGAAAAAGTACTGAATACGCTGACGGCGGCTCTGGCAAATTACAAACCTACAGAAACCAAACAACTGGTCGTCGAAAAAATTGACAAACGGTATCACCTCACGCCGCCTGAAGATGGTCTCGTCGTGCGTGTCTGTGCCAAGGTCCTGGGCGGTTACGAAGAGCCGGAAAGTCACTATCAACAGATTTTTCAAAGCGCATTGTCTCGCGATAATTTGTGGATCACAAAGGAGGAACAAGCATCGCTCGTCGCAGGAAAATTTCCTCAACGGCTGGCAACCCGCATTGCTCAGCTTCATCTCGTGGATAACACTCGCGGCGAAGGCCCGTTATGGAAAAAAGCCGAAGTGCTTGCCAGCAGATTCGCGATTTCCGGCAATACGATCACAGGATCCGCCGAAATGAAATCGCTGGCTGGTGACAGAACATATTCAACTCATCTGCGAGGCAGGATATTGATTCAGGACGGCAAGGTGACTGAATTCAACATGGTTGCTGACGGCATGTTCTCGGGCGAAGGCCAGTACACCGGCGGAGCACCGAAAGGCCAGTTTCCTCTAGCCGTATCGTTTACGCTGGCTGATGGAACTGACCTGGCCGATTCAATACCACCACAGGCCGCTCGCGGATGGGTGGATGACTATTTTCGGTGAAGCCCGGTAAGACTCGTTGGAACGACTTTTGAGATCTCATTCAGGAACAGACGCCGAAGAGCGTCGTAGCCTCGGTTGTTGGGATCTTCAAAGTTGTCCCAGTACCAGTAGGTTGGATCTTCCTTACGATAGTGATCGTTCCAGAACTGGCGACAGTAAATGCCGTGGCCAAGGAACATCGCACAAATATCGACCAGATGCACGTTGGGGCGTGTTGCGCAGGTTTCCTTGATGATTGAATTGTACGCATCGTGAATTTGCAGAGCATCCGGCCAGCGTGGAAGTCCAGACAGCACAGCGTTACCAACTCCATCCGTTGGATCATAAATGTTGCCGAGAAAGATTTCGCAGCCGCCCGGAAATCGCATTTCGATCTCATCCAAGATTTTTGACAGGCGTTGTCGGAAGTTCTCGATCCACGGTTTTGCCTGGTCATATGAAGCACTGTACATCGCACCTTCCTTTGGCGGCTGGCGACCATAGCTGTGAATGATGTCATTGCCGCCGGTCGTCATCACGACAATACCAAAAGTACTTTCAGATTGAGTTTGAAGTTGCGGCACAAGGTATTCGAGATTCTCAATCGAAGTCGATCCGCTGCGAGCATAGTTTTCGTGACGCAGATTCGGTAGCACCTCCGAAAGGCAGAGACCATTGATATCACCATCTTCGTCTTCGGCTGTTGTAATCAGGCGATTGAAATACGACTTTGATGCCGGCAGAGCTCCCAGTCCCGCGGTCACGCTGTCGCCAAGTCCGACGAGCAGTACGTCTCGTTCGCTCCATGTTGCATCGAAGGCTGCTCGCGAAACCGACGGTCCTGCCGCCCCTGCCCCAACCGGATGGTCAAGCCAAAAATACTTGAAGCCATAGAAGCAGATGCCCACTATGACAGCCATCGCCAGGATCCACTTCAATCGCTTGCCTGACTGAATGTGTTTGACCGGCGGAGAATCCGGATTGCTCGACGTTGTCTCTTGCATAAGCACACCTCGAACTTGTCGAAACAGGTTGATTACTTTCACGCCGACAAAAGCCACAGACACTCCGTTCGCAGTGATTTGTCTGCGGTTCGCTGCAATTTCCGCCGAAAGTCATGGGTTACTCAACTTTCCAGCGAAACTCTTGTCACATTGTGGCTTTCGAATCTTGCCGAGATTTGAACAAATACCCACGATCTGTCGCGTGCGGCTGAACACTTCCAAAGTCGTTCCACTGTCGGAGACTGCTTTAGGATCGCTCGGACATCATTGTCGCCTTTCGCTCCGCGAAAGTTGCGCATACGCTGTATTAGCGGAGCAAAAGGCGACGATAGCCACTAATTGACCAATCAGGCCGCATGAGAGACCACAAAATGAACTGGCACAGAACCGTCGGTTGCTGGTTGTTGTTGATGATCTGTGGCAGCACAGTTTCTGGCTGCGCGACAATTGTGAGTGGCCGAAAGACTGAGGTCACATTGGACAACAGCGGCGGTGCGACCTACTTCACTGTCATGGACAACAACAACCGCGTTGTTGATTCTGGAGTGACTCCAAAACAAGTGACACTTAAGACAACACAAACCTGGTTACAGCCTGCGAAATATCATGTCGTCTATGCAAGTCAGGATGGCGTCGAACAATACAACCTCAACGCTGGATTCAACTGGTGGACGGCGGGCAATATTGTTATCGGCGGCGTGCCGGGTATCGCCATTGATGCAGCCACAGGCGCGCTGTGGAAGTTACAGCCTCAGGTCATTGGCCATGTGCCCCAGCAACGAATTGTTTCGAGTGAAAACGAGGGAGCCGCGATTGTGGCGGCCCATACGGGAATGGGCTCTGCCAACAGCAACCTGGCAAATGCAAATAATCCGCAAAGTCACGTTCAGCAGGCCTCATTCAACGGTCTGGGATCTGCGGTCCAACCAAACCAATCTGCAGCAAATCAACCGCAGCGAGATAAAGAAGAACGATTCTGACGTTAACTGCGATGTTTACTTTGATTCGAGTGACTTCAGAATCACGGTCACTACGTCACCAGCAAGTGCGTCGTAGCCGTCTTTTGTGAAATGGACATTCGCCGACAGCATAATCTTGTCTTGCTGAGGCAGAACGAATGAATAGAGATCGTGGATCGGTATCCCGTTTTCCTGCATGATCTTTTCAGCGATGGCATTATATTTCACCGAGTCACCAACCACGCGGCCTGCGGATCCTTCAGGGACTGGGGTTGTGTTTCGCCACATGAGTTTTGCTTCCGTCTTTTTCAGACGTTCCACAAGCTGCCGCAGATTCTTTTCGTATTCTTCCGGCGGCACTTGCTGGCGACACTCCGAATTCGATGGGTCGCCCAGATTCCCTCCATTCGGCCCCATGTATTTCAGGTCGTGCAGTCCCCAGTTGAAGTGAATCACATCCCATTTGCTGTCGCCCAGCCATGCGTCGATAGATTTGAGTCCAGTTGTTGTCGGTCCGCAGTTCACTTTCGGACGATGCAGGTTAGCCTTGCCCTTCAAGGCATCACGCACTGGAATGGTGTAACCCATCGAGATTGAATCACCAATCAACAAGACTCTCGGCAGACTCGCAACGTCCTCAACTTCAGCAAAGACCGGATTTGGTTTTCTTGCTGCCTTCGCCTTTTCCTGAGCGGCCACGCTATTCGTGGTTACGAAGGCGGCGATCAGGAAAAAAGCAAGCACTATGAATGACGAGCGGTGCAATGGATTCATCATTTGATGGACTTTCAGTGATTCCACAGGAGAGCGCAGAGGGAGCAGAGAATCGCATTATTCCTTCGTGACTCCTC
>JBDNFT010000655.1:0-1971 GCA_041689695.1 Planctomycetaceae bacterium
GGAATACAGGATTTGAACCTGCGACCTCTTGGCCCCCAGCCAAGCGCGCTAGCCAAACTGCGCTAATTCCCGGATTGGTGGAGAGTCTAACAACGTTGCTCGACGGTCGCAATCAAGTGGTGAAGGTTTCGACGTTGAGGATGCAATTGCTACGGTGATGAAATCAGTCCGTCGTTGCCGTAGCCTTTGCGGATGGCACGGCGGGTGAGGAAGAGTTCGAGGATCAGGAATAACAGAAACAACGTCAACAGCACGGCCCAGAGTTCTGTAATGCTTTCGTCGCCGTACATGCGTTTGGCCAGATCATCAAGCGATGACGCAAAACGGATGCGATCGTTGGTCGCAAGTCGAGCTTTGTCGTCGCCGTCCAATTGCGTGAGATCGTCTTCGGAATGATCATAGTTGACAACAAAGCCATCGTGTTGTTCGGGAAATTCTTCGCTGGCCTGTTTGGCCATGCTGTAGACGCCGGGTATGAATGTATCGAAAAACACGACATTGGCTTCGCTCTGTTTCGGCGATCGTCTAACGGCATCTGAGCCTAACGCAGTGATAGGGATTTCAGTAGTGACGCCGCCGGGGACGACAAACGTTGCGGTATCATCGACAGGTTCCAGGGTGGATTCAATTCCTCCCGGTTGCGCAGCGTCAGATTCGGGTTTTGTGCCGTTGAGAATCTTACGTTGCAGCCGAGCAATCAGCGGTTCGCCAAAATCCACATTGCGATGACTGCGTGATGAGGCGACGTAAAAGACGGCTTCGTGCAGGAAGGGTACGAAATCCGATCGTGTCGGCAGAGCGTTCCAGCCCCGGTCCAGTGAGCTGGTCATCACCAATACGAATCCGTCGCCACATCGGGATTCCAGCAGCAATGGATCGCCGGTTGATAAGTTGGCGAGTATCAGTGGCGCGGATGTTGAGATGGCGTCTGCGGCGGCCACCGGAGTTGTTCGCTTGCCATTCGCACCTGGAGCGGCAATAGATGACTTTGCAACTGCGGCCGTCGGAGAAGCGGCAGTTGCAGTTGACTTTACTACGGGGCTGATTTTTGTCAGGCACCATGTGTCGAAGGTCGCTTTCAGAAAACTCCGCGCGGGATCAGACCGAAAGCGATCGAGCCAGCCGGATTGAATACTCAACGGGGCGACTCGAATAATCTGTTCAGCCGGCGGTGGTGCTTCGCGAGTTCGCACGACCTGCAACTGTGGCAGAAGTCCGGAATCCGCGAAGCTGGCCTGGAAGGATTCTGGAGTTGTTTTTGTTCCGCACGTGATAATCAAGCCATTGCCCGCTGCGACGAAATCCTTGAGCGCCAAAGCGACATCCGGTGAAATTTTGCCGACGTTGCAGAAGATCGCGGCGGAAACTGATCGAAAATCGTCTGGGCCTAAATCCGCTGCTTCAACGACTTTCGCTTTGACCCACGGAGGCTTACCTTCGGGCGGGGCAAATGCCAGTTCCGCAAAGAAACTGTCACGGTCTGAAGGTTGTGCTGAAGGCGTTCCGTTGACCAAAAGTACTTCGAGAGATTTTGCGACGTGGATGGCAGCGTGACTGATGTTATCGACCCCAATTGCGTCATCGGACATGTCTGCTTCGACGCTCAGAATATGCGTGCCGTCCGCCCGAAATGCATGATCGAATTCCACGACGGATTCACCATGCGCCGGCACTGTCGGGCTCTGCAATTTTCCGGCAAGAGGCTGACCATCCAGCAGCAGTCGCAGCGGAATCTGAGCCTCGGTGTTTGATTCGTTATGAATCGAAACTTTCAGTCGCACGGGGAAATCGGGCACCGTCATTTCACGTGACAGTTCAATTCGCCCCACTGAAACATTACGCACGACTGGGCCGAGTTGCGGCGCGACATCGACTGACCAGACATGAGGCCGCACGGACGGGAACTTGATAAGATCATCAAAGCGAGTCCATTCTGCTTCGTTGTCGGACTTCCAGCTTTTTCCCTGCCGA
>JBDNFT010000656.1:0-22525 GCA_041689695.1 Planctomycetaceae bacterium
ACCCTATCTCTCCGCTCCCGCTTCGGCCACTGACAAAACCGTAACCGATCCCCGCGCTGCTTATCAGTCGCGCATCGACGCGATGGCAGTGCTGAAGAAAAAACTCACGCGGCGAGATCAGCGTTTTGTGAGAATTCGCGTGGCGATTGTTGTGATGGCCGTTGGTCTCGCCATTTTGTGCCTGGGCGATCCGGACTATGTTTCCTGGTGGTGGATCAGCATTCCGGCGCTGCTGTTCTTTTCGCTGCTGCCGTTCCATCAAGCCTGCATCAAACGACTAAAACGCGCGCAGGCTGTGAGTGGGTTTCACGCCAGTCGACTAAGACGACTGGATCGTGAATTCGGTGCGGACGTTTCCAGCGGCTCAGAATTCATGAATGATCTGCATCCGTGGACACAGGATCTGGATGTCTTCGGGCCAGGTTCGCTTTTTCAGTTACTCAACGAATGTCGCACGCAGCCGGGTCGCCGGAAACTGGCAGAATGGCTGCAAACGATCAGCGACGGTGACACAATTCGGCTGCGACAAGCTCGTGCTCAGGGATTAAAGAACGAGCTGGCTCTGCGGGAATCACTGGCATGTGTTCCTGATTCTGCGCAATGGGAGACGGCCGAACGTCTGCTGATGGAGTGGGTTCAGGAATCTGCTCAGCCCATGCCATGGTGGATTGTCGCATGGTCTCTGCTGATCGGGGTTATTGCTGTTCCCGTGATCGTCCTTGTTCTGATGGGAATTTTATCGCTGAAGATGTTGCTGCTGGTGGTCCTGTTGCAGGCTCCGGCAATTAGTATGACGCGACGGCAGATTAAGTCTGTGGCGCAGCGAATGGATAACGTCGATTCGGCTTTGCGACAGTTTGGTCTCGTCATGGATGTCTTCGAACGGCATTCCGTGGATGAACCGGCGATTCGCGATTTGCAGAATCGATTTCATTCCGAATCCGAAACAGCCTCGCAGGCGATTCGGCGTTTGAGTCAGCTCACACAATGGCTCAACAATGCAACTCGCAATCAGTTTTTTGCGCCGATTGCGTGGGCTTGTGGATTGTTTGTGTTACTGACATTTTTACTGGAACGATGGCGACTGAAACATGGTCGTGACGTGGCCGACTGGCTGGAAACTACTGCCTGCCTTGAGGCGTCATTGTCTGTCGCAGGGTACTGTTTTGATCATCCGCAGGATTGTCTGCCGGTGATTTCTGACACGCAGCCTGAGCTGATTGCTGAACAAGTCGGCCATCCGTTGCTGAAGGAATCTGCCTGCGTGCGAAACAGCGTTTCGTTGACAAGCGACAAACCTTTGCTGTTGATCAGCGGTTCCAATATGTCGGGCAAGAGTACGTTTCTTCGCAGCCTGGGTGCGAGTGTGGTGCTGACACTGTGTGGTTCTGTCGTGCGAGCGAAAAGTTTTCGCACGTATCCGTTCCAGTTGGCAACGGCGATGCGAGTGAGCGATTCACTTCAGGAAGGTCGATCGCTGTTTTTTACTGTTGTGCGCCGCCTGAAAACTGTGGTTGACCTGACTGAACAGCCAAGAATCGTCTTGTTCCTGCTGGATGAAATTCTGAACGGTACGAATTCACATGATCGCCGTCGCGGTGCCGAAGCTGTGATCCGATCGCTTGTTGCACGACATGCCCTTGGGATCGTGACGACGCACGACCTTGCTCTGACAAAGATTGCCGAATCCATGTCTGATCAGGCCGTCAATAAGCACTTTGAAGACAAGATCACGGACGGGCAGATGACGTTCGACTACACCCTGCGCGACGGCGTCGTCGAACGCAGCAATGCCATCGAACTGATGCGGATGCTGGGCCTGGATGTTTAATGGCAGAACAAATACAGTCTATGATCGGACAGGTCAGTCAGATCATGGCCCTGAGCGAGGTATAGAATCATCCATGTCGTCGTACCGGCAGACATAGTTTGGTTGCTTCGATCGGACCTTTTCTTCTTCAAACGCGTTCAATACTGACTTCTCAATCTGGTCGCGACACGTCGCATTGATCGGATGAGCGATATCCGCAAACATCCTGCTGCGACCGGCCTGAGGGTCTGCTTCAGGCGCAGGTGGAAGCGGCGCGCCGCAATGGGAACAGTACCGTGCTCTCACTTCATTCTTAGCAGAACAACGACTGCATTTTTCTGTGAGTTTGCGACTTGGCATTGCAACAAAATATCCGCGTTGTCCCTGGATGATCTTCAGATCTCTGACAACGAATGCCTCATCAATCGTGATGGAGCAAAACGCACGCAGTCGATCATCTACGTCAGACACGAGTTTGATTCTAACCTCTGTGATTACCACTTAAAAATACCTTACAGAAAGTCGAACTTTGCCAAACAGTCCACTTCACTCGGCCCTGAGCAAGAAACCATTCCACGCGCGACTCAACCAAAAACGCACTATGTCGAGGCGTTCTTCGTCTGTCAACCCGCAGCACTGGAAGTCTTATTCGGGAACGTCTCTACGGCAGTCCGAAAACTCTTTGTACTTAGGAGATCGTCGCGGAGTTCAGCCGCGTTGCCGAATTCTTAAGAAACCGTTTTCATCTGCGATTTCAAATTCAACGACGAATCTGTTCGTCAAATCTGACATTCGCAATGCAGGTTGATGTTAGAATCTGGCTGGATCTTGTAACGATTGGCTCCGCACACTTCGCTGAAAGCCCACCGGGAATGTACTTCGGGCTTTTCGAAAAGACGGCAATTATACTGAGAATATTCCGCCTGACGTGTCTTATGCGATCGATGTTGCGTATTCGAAAAGGACCACACGATGAATGTCTTCATCAGGGCTGCATTGCCTGACGATATTGAGGTGATTTCGGGATTCAATTGTTGTCTGGCAAAGGAAACAGAGAATAAGACACTGGATCGAACCACTGTTCAAAATGGTGTCAGGCGCGGCTTCGAACTTGGCGACGAAGTGCAGTATTTTGTGGCCGAGGACGAATCTGGCGTGATTTGTCAAATCATGCTCACCCGCGAATGGAGTGATTGGCGGAACGGCTGGATGATCTGGCTCCAGAGCGTGTACGTTTCCCCAGCGAAACGAGGAGCCGGAGTTTTTCGGATATTGTTTGAACGCTCCATCGAAATGGCCAGACTGCGCTGCGATCCCGTTTGCGTGCGTCTTTATGTTGAGCACGACAATGAGATTGCAATGACCACTTATCGCCGCCTCGGATTCCAGAACAGCGGATATCTGGTCATGGAAAAGTCGCTGGAGTCATAATTATACTTCACGCGGCCAGAATTGAGGCTAAGTTCGTTTAACCCGTGGCCACAGGTCAGGGATGCACTTGTAGTTGCCGGACAGCCTGGCCTGCGGCCACAAAATTACTTCGCCTCCACAATTTGTCCGTCACTCAGCACCAACCTCTGATCCGCCAACGCCACTGCGTCACTCTCACTATGAGTCACATGTAACGTTGTCACACCCGTTGATTCTTTCACCCGCAGCAGCAGCGCGTGCATCTCCTGACGAGTTGTTTCATCCAGCGCGCTGAGAGGTTCATCAAGCAGCAGCACCGACGGACGAAACGACAACACTCGCCCCAACGCCACGCGCTGAGCTTCGCCACCGCTCAGGCCCTGTACGCGACGCAGCAGCAGTTTTGAAATTCCGAGCACCTCTGATAACTCTGCAAGGCGTTCCGCAATCTGCTTCGGAGCCGCCTTTCGCAGCCGCAATGCAAACTCCAGATGTTGTTGGACCGTCAACGTCGGAAACAATGCCAAATCCTGCGGCACATATCCAATTTCGCGTTCACCTGGTGACCATCTTGAAACGTCCGTATCCCGAACCATAATTTGTCCTGAACTGATCGGTTTCAGTCCGCAGATGGATTCCAAAATCGTCGTTTTGCCCTGCCCTGTTCGGCCCATCAATACGGCATATGTGCCCGATTCAATCCGAAACGAAATCCGTTCCAAAGCAAACTTGCCGACTCTGATTGTGACGTCGCGCAATTCGATCATGCCGTTAGCCTCATGCCAATCGCGCGAAGAATCAGCAACACGAAAACAGCCATCAAAACCATCAACAGCGACACTGCCACTGCTGCATCCAGATTGCCGATACTCAGTTCCAAAAACACCGACGTCGAAAGGACTTCGGTCTTCATTCGTGTCGTACCAGCAAACACGAGAATTGGCCCGAATTCGCCAAGTGCTCTGGCCCATGCAATCGTGCCGGCCGCAATCATTCCACGCCATGCCTGAGGCAACGCGATCTGCAAAAACGCCTGGCCTCGAGTGCAGCCCAGCGTTCTGGCCACATCTTCTGCTCGAGGATTGATTTGGTCAAAAGTGACTCGCATCGTTCGCACAGCAAAGGCGCAGGCGACGGAAAACTGAGCCAGGATGACTGCAGGCCAGCGATATGTGACCGGAAAACCAACGTCTTCGCGCAGCCATGATTCCAGTTGCCAGCCATGGGCTCCACCGATCGGCAAGTGGAACAGGATGAGCAGACTCAAACCAAGCACCAGCGGCGGCAGGACGACCGGAATATCGACCAGCGTATCCACCAACCAGCGGCCAGGAAACTTATATCGAGACAACAGATAACCCAGTGGAGTTCCTACCCATAACGACATGATGGCCGCCACTGAACATGACAGCAGCGTAAGGCGAAATGCCGCGCGAATCTCCGGCTTCATCAGTGCGTCGCGAAAATCGGCGAACGACGTAAACATCAAATCTGCCGCGATAAGCAACACAATCAACACGACAAAACTGGCCGACAAACCGCCCATGACCAGAAAGAATGGCAAGTCCGACTTTCTCTTCCGTTGCACGCGCACGCTCGGATTGGCGTCGTCTGGCGGCACGTAAGGTTGAGACATTGAAAACAACTTTTATAGCGGACGGCGAGCGGTGTGGCGTCAGCCCACCGGTATATGATTTGTTGTGAGCCGACGGCACTAGCCGCAGGCCATGTTTCTAAAACGTTAAAAAATACAGCCCGAGGCTAGCGCCGACGGTTTAACTCAGGGACGCTCAAGGGAATCGCATTGTACCGGCAGGCTGACGCATGCCGCTCGCCGAGGCGAGATTCTCGCGATTCCTCAGAACGCAGTTGTTCAAACAGTCGCTCGGTTAATTGTGGGAATCGCGTTTCCTTCGACACGGCAAACGACTGTGTCACGATCGAGCACTCAATTGCCGTTCGCAGCATGGAACCGGCGAAGAGGGAAATCTCCGGGACATCGGTCCAGGTATCACCTGTCGTGACCTGAAATCCGTGCTCCCGATAATGCTTCAGACCTCGATCGTTGGCCCCAACATAACGAGCGAAGTGCAAAGCTGTTGCCGGCTGACTTGAAGACGCAATCACGCCAATCGCAACTTTTGATACCGCAGCTTCAAGTTCAATGAGGTGAATCGCTTCCAACTGCGGATAGGTGTGCAATACGGCGTCATAAACGATCCCGGCATCTGCCGCACCGACAACAAGATCATTCGCGACATCGCTGACCGTCGTACGATAAGCGGTTGTCGCTTTGTCGAGTGCTTCCCATTGCCCGATTCGTTGCAGAGTTGCCCGCGTTAATTTACCAATGGCTGCCGCATCGGGATTGGCCTGAACCAGTCGCACGCCGGGTTTCAGCAAATCGGCAAGCGAAGTGATCTGTTTAGGATTACCCTTCAGAACAGCGACGACAGCATGCATCTTTGCCAGTGGAATCTGTTCGGCGATCAAATGCTTCTCGCGCGCGATCGTCAGAAAACTGTCGTCTGCGGGAAGATACAAGTCGCCGGTCCGGCTGACTTCAATGGATGACAGCAACGTCTGCGATGCCCCATATTGCACCTGCACAGAACCTCCGAACTCCTTTTCATAGTCGGCACGAATGGCTTCGATTACGGCTCGATTGCTCGCCGCACAAAAGACTGTGATCGACCTGCCAGTTGGACTTTCCTGCTTCGGCTCGCGCAGCATCAATGCCATCGCAACCAGTGCGACGATTGATGCGAGTAGTATGAATGATGTGCGGTTCATAGTGCAGAGATTATAGTAATCATGCACTTCAAAGACATCCAGGGACTCAATCGGTGAGAAACCGTCACCGAATGATTCCAGCAACTGTTTTGGAAGTTAGAGTTCTCTGCGAGAAAACTGTGTCGAATTTCTAGCCGTTGCCTTCCCTATTCCAATTCGCTCCTTCAGAACAGAACGAACCACCATGAGCAAAGTTGATGAGATTCCAAATCCTTCGCCATCTCAACTGGCCGAATTGCCTCGGCAGATGGGATTCTTCCCATCGGTGAATGACAACCCAAAGACTCTTAGTCGTACACAGATCAAGCAATACAACGAGCAAGGCTATTTGATGCCGTTCAACGGGCTAGATCCGAATGAAGCTCGTGAGATACGTGCGTTCTTCGACGGCGTGCTGGCGGCTTATATTGAACTGGGCAAATCCAGTTATGCTATCAGTACCGCACACCTGCGGTTTGCTCGCATTTATGAGTTGGTACAGCATCCCGGAATTGTCGATGCCGTCTCCGATCTGCTTGGCCCGAACGTCGTCTGCTGGGGATCACACTTCTTCTGCAAAATGCCGCACGATGGCAAACGCGTGCCATGGCATCAGGATAGCACGTACTGGCCTTTGAGTCCCACAAAGACCGTCACGGTCTGGCTGGCGATTGACGATGCCGATCCGGAAAATGCAAACATGAAATTCATTCCACGTTCTCACCTGCACGGACTGATCGACTACGACGAAACAAAAGACGCTGACACGGTTCTGGATCTGGCCGTAAAGAATCCGAATTCTTACGGAGATTCCGAAGTTGATGTGCAACTGAGGGCTGGACAGTTCTCCATGCATTCCGATTTGCTGTTGCATGGATCTCAGGCGAATGAGTCCAATCGCCGACGCTGTGGCCTGACAATTCGCTACGCTGCTGCCGATGTGACAACATGGTACGACTGGCACAAAAAAGGTTTCGTTGTCCGCGGCGAAAACATCAATGGGCACTGGGCAAATCCTGAGATGCCGAACCAGTAGTGATTTCATCACGGCCTCGCTTTGGGGGTTGAATGCCCGAGGCTTTAGCAAAGCGAAACCCCGGAATGAGGTGAAGGCGATAAACAGAAAAGAGCTGCGTCTTTTGTTTGATTTTCTTTTTGTCACTGTTAGATTAATCGGGAATATGAGGGACAGTATCGCGGCCACACCAAAGCAACCGTCACGTCACGGCAGTTCACGTCGTAAAATTCTGCTGCGCGCAGGCGCGATAGCACTCGGGACGACTCTAGCGTTTGGCATCGCCGAGTTCGGTCTACGTCTAGCCGACATCGGAATGCCTTCTCTGTACGTCCCGGACGACTTTTGTGGGTCCCGTCTTCGGCCCTCTACTTCAGGAGTCTGGATCCGTGAAGGTCATGGCCATATTACTGTCAACTCAAGTGGATTTCGCGGCCCGGAGATTTCGGCTGAAAAGGCCGCAGGTGTCTTTCGCATTGCGGTGCTCGGCGACTCATACATAGAAGCCCTGCAGGTCAATGAGAATGCATCACTATGCTTTCAGATTCAGTACATCTTGAATACGGCAAACAGAATACCGAATCGCAAATATGAGGTAATCAATTGCGGCGTGTCTGGTTATGGCACGGCTCAGGAATTGCAGATGTTGCGACACCACGTATTGCAGTTGCAACCTGATGCAGTGCTGTTGGCCGTCTATCCAGAGAACGACATTCGTAACAATCTGCGGAGTCTGGACGGAGATCCTGCTCGCCCTTATTTCACAACAGAAGAGGACGGAACACTGATCCTGGACGACTCGTTTCGTTCCTCCGTACCGTTTGTTACGGCCGCTTCAGTATACGAGCGCCGAAAGGCATTCCTTGTCAATGGTTCGCATGTGCTGCAGATGCTTAAACACGCGAAGGAACGTGTATTCAACGCGAACAACATGCCGATTCGTGCTGCTTCAGTCGAAACGTCACTCAAAGCGTCCGTCGAAGATGCGGCCTATGTTTATTCGGAATCCACCAATATCGAACATCAACGGGCCTGGCAAATTACAGAACACATTCTGGAAGAGCTGTGTCGTGAATGTCGCGTTGAAAAGATTCCGATATTTGTATTTACGGTGTCGTCTCCCATCCAGTGTTACCCTGATCCCGCGCTACGCAGACGCATCGCAGATGAATGCGGCGTCAGCGACTTGTTCTACTCGGAGCTAAGATTTCAAAGGATCTGTTCCGCTACCAGTGCCGAATTTTATCCGCTGGCCTCCGCACTTCAGGAAGTGGCTGATAGCTCAGGAACATCTCTTCATGGATTCCCTGATTCCGGGATAGACCTTGGCCATTGGAATGAACAGGGCCACGGCGCTGCGGCCCGTATTCTCACCAATTGGTTGGCGAGCTACGATCTATTCAGGCTCTCGCCTCACGAAGATTCACGGTCGAGTCCACAACGAGTGGAAAAAGAACCAGAGGGGCCATCCACCTATTGACTGCAATAATCCAATCAAAGGTGGATAGCATTTTTAGGCTCGTTATCTGACGGACATCACGGATATGGATGCGGAAAGGGGACGCATCTTTGACATGGCCAAAGACCAGGGAGACGACCTGCAGCCTCATCGAGAACCCTACCCGACATCAAAGCCCTTGCCGGAACTGCGACGGCCTGAAGCAGGGAAGTCGTTAGGGACAATATCCTAGTGACTTGACCGGCTCATATTGATAAAAAATCCATCGACAGACGGTCGCTTCATTGGTAGGCTGCTGCACATGGAAACGATTACGCGACACGTCGGGGAAATGAAGGCTAATGAGCGTTCTGCGGCAGAATGGCGCGCCAGACCGGACTTCCGCACAGCGATGCAGATTTGATTATCGATTCGACTGCGTTGGAAAGTGGCCGAGTCCTTGTTACCGGCAACACGACTCACTATTCGTGGATTCCTGGATTGACTCTGGATGACTGGCGGAATTCCTAGACATGCGTCAGCAAGTTTAGACGGTGCAGCAGCCTTTTTCGATCACTCGTTTGCCATACCTGAAAAAAACGGCCCTTGACACTTTTTGTGGTCTTTAATGATGGAGGTATCGTTCCATGCAATCTCAGGGTTGCCGACGCAACGTAAAGCTTCGACAGTGCCTAATCGTTTGTCTGGGAGTCCTGGCAGCAATCGGCTTGACTGGATGCGAGGCCAGCCTGACGGTTGAAAACACAGTCGCTTCGAGTGAACACCAATCTGAAACTGTGACATCCGTTGTGACTTCACAGAGTCCGTCAGCCGATCTTCTGCCGGATAGAATCAATGATGAATTCTTGAAGGCCGTCATTCGGCTCGGCGAAACCAGCCAGGAGAACGGCACGGCGATGCAACTGTTCGTCGATATCAGCATCACACAGGGTTGGCATATTTACGCTGCCGATGCGGATTATGGCCCGTTTTCCCCAACAGTCGTCGAATTGAAGTTCCCGGATGGGGTAGAAATGTCTGGGGAATGGATTCGACCTGAGGCGACACCGCTGATTGGGAGCGGCGCAATGGCAGAAGTCTACATGGGGAATGTTACATTTCAGGCAAACTTGAAGCTGTCGCCCACATTCTTGTCAAATAACCAGACAATTCGATGCCGCCTGCAGTATCAGGCATGCAACGAGTTCCGTTGTTGTGATTCTGTGACTCGTGACTTGACGCTTGGTCTCGACCGCAAAACGTTGCTACAGCCGGAGAAATAATGTGCGAATAAATATTGTCGCAACCTGGCTCTGCGTGCTCCTCACGTCCCCGCTGTTTGCTGCGGACCAAATACAACTCAAAGTACTCTACTCAGGAAATCCGGGATCCGACCGGATGATTGAATTCGAATCATTTCTGAAGAAGCATTTTTCCGAAGTAGCCACCGCTGATACATCGAAATTCACGGAATCACAGGCCGATGGTTTTGATGTTGTCATCTTCGACTGGACTCGAACCATGGACGACTCAGGTCGTCTGCGCAGCGAGTGGAGAATCCAGAATCCGCCTCGATTGAGCCAGACGTTTTCCAGACCTGCCGTCCTGATTGGCGAGACAGGAGGACGTGTCATCACAGAGCTCAAATTGAAACTCGATTGGCTGTGTTTGTGCATGTACGATACCGCTCACCATTTGAAGCAGGGCCACGAAATTTTTTATCATCCTTTGCAGTTGGACGTCGAACTGGAGGAAGTTCAGACTCCGGATGAGTTTTCGTTTCAGTCGATTGACGATTGGGGGCCTACGATGCAAGCATGGAAGGTGCAGACCGTCAATTATCCATTGGCTGATGTGGGAATGTGTCATACGGCTTCGAAGATTCCCCGGATGCAGAGGTATTTGCACGAGGAATCGGAATGAAGGGGCCCGACTGCGCAGCGATCAGTCGTCAGGCGAATTGTCTGCATTGGGGGTTCTCAGTACCGCCGTCTCAGATGACAGATTCAGCGAGTCGGCTGTTTGTGAACGCGATCTGTTACATCCACAAATTCGACGGATCGCAACCACTTGTTCGTGTGTCCGCTTCGCCCCGAGAATGGGCGTTACGAAACGCGAAGCTCCCGGAACTCCTGTCGGACCGCTACCAGGAGATGAAAAGCCGCCATATTCGAAGTGAGCTTGAAGTCTCGCCCGGACTGCTGCCCGAACGATACAAGGGCGATATTGACGCATATATTGTGGATCAGTTGGGCTGGATACAGCCAGAGAAGGACCGCGTTCTTCCCGCGGCACTGCGCGATCGATTTGGCAACAATGAAAATGGATGGAAAGACTATTATCGTCAGAATCTGGAGTATCTGCGACCGGGAGATGTTCCCGGTGCGTTTGAAGTCGATAGCGACGTCGCTGGCCTAAAGATTTCGAACCGCGATGTGAAACTCCTGGACCATTGCATCGGATTGCTGGAAAGCGAACAAGACATCGAACTTGCCGACCGCGTCTTGCAGCGGTACACGGGGATGACTTTCCCCACAGCAAAGGAATGGCGAGCGTGGTTCAACATGCACAAAGGTCAGATGTTCTTCAGCGATGCAGGTGGCTATCAGTTTCGGATTCAGCCGCATTGAGGTTTATAATGGGTGAAAAAATGTGTCTGACACGAATCGGGGGTATCGTTTAGCAGTCCCGGCAGGGATGGCGGCTCACTGCCGTCGGCGATAGCCGACGGATACGAACAACGATGATCCCAAAGTCCCGGAGGGAGGACAGCGAGTGCCGCAAGATCTGCTGTCGTCCCTCCGGGACTGAATCGCAAGTAGCAGCACGATAGCTGACTCCCAATAATTCAGAGGCCTTTGCCAAACTGATCAATGACTTCGAAACCTTCAAAAGCACTTCTGCTCGAACTCGCTCTTTCGCACTCAAACGCAACTTAACCATCGGTCCCTCAGAAACCACACCATTGTGACATTTCTCAATTGGTATGACAGACGATTTCCGCGTCAGAGCGGCTTCAATTCACACCACAAACCTGACCCAATTGAGTGTGTGCCGGTCGGTAAGCACCCGTACAATAAGTTAAATGGCCTAATCGCAGAGTTCACAATGAGGCGACTGACATCCCCCGCTCGCCGCAAACGCGGCGAGCGGAGCGGCGTAAGCCCTCCGAGTCCAATGCGTGCAACTCGGTGGGCTGACACCCACCGCTCGCCAAGTTATGCCACAGAACTTACGCATTGGTGCTTATTCCTCTGTGAACTCTGTGAACTCTGTGAACTCTGTGAACTCTGTGTTCTCCGTGGTGAAAACTGCGATTCGTTTCTACCACGGAGAGCACGAAGGAGTCAGCGATGCAGCATCGGAACATGGGTTTCAATTCCGATTGCGTTAAGATTAACTGCCCCCTGTCTGTTTCCTCGCGTTCACTTGGCGAAGCGCCTACCTTCTGTCAATCTGCACTCAGTGACAGTTCTGGATAGCAACGTTGTCGAGAGGCGGTGGACTTGTGAGAAACGTCGTTCGCGTGATTCTGGCTCTGAGTCTTTGTGCGATTACATTTCGATCTTCTGATCAGGCTATCGCTCAGGAGACGCAGTCGCTCGAAAGCTACATTCGACTGCACTACACGAAGCACGAGTTCATGATTCCTATGCGAGACGGAATCAAACTGATGACGTCGGTCTTTGTGCCAAACGACACGACGCGCACGTACCCCATGTTAATGAAGCGCACGCCGTATAATGTCGCGCCGTATGGAACGGACAAATATCCGGCAAAGCTGGGGCCGAGTGAACTGTTCGTGAAGGCCGGTTACATCTTCGTCAATCAGGATGTGCGGGGGCGATTCGCTTCGGAGGGCGATTTCATTCAGGTGACGCCTCATATCGTCAACAAGACGAAACCGACAGACGTTGATGAGAGTTCAGACACCTACGATACGATCGAATGGCTGCTGAAGAATGTGCCCAACCACAACGGTCGAGTCGGCATGTATGGCATTTCCTACCCCGGCTTCTACGCGGCGGCCGGTATGATCGATGCTCATCCGGCTTTGAAGGCGGTTTCGCCACAGGCTCCGGTCGGCGACTGGTACTTTGATGATTTCCTGCATCACGGATCGTTCTTTCTGGCTCATGCCTTCAAGTGGTTGAGTGCCAATGCGGCCGAGAGATCCGTGCCGACGACCGAACTCGCAAAGCCCTACGTCTATCCGACATCCGATGGTTACAAGATGTTTCTGGAAGCGGGGTCGGTCGAAAACATCGACAAGCTTTATCTGAAAGGCACGATTCCGTTTTGGCAGGACATGATGCAGCACCCGAATCGTGATGAGTTCTGGCAGAAGCGGGAATTGATCCCGCACCTGAAGAACGTCGCACCGGCCGTCATGACTGTTACGGGCTGGTACGATGCGGAAGACTTGTACGGATCATTCAAGACGTATCAGTCGATCGAAAAGCAGAATCCAAATGTGACGAGCGTGCTTGTCGTCGGTCCATGGCATCATGGCGGATGGTCTTCAGTCGATGGTGACAAACTTGGAAACGTCTCTTTCGGTTCGAAGACGTCGGCGTTTTATCGAGCGGAGATTGAATTGCCGTTCTTTGAAAAGTACCTCAAGGATGAACAGGTTGCCGCACCAGCGGAAGCGACCGTCTTTGAAACCGGTTCCAATGTTTGGCGTACGTTCGATCAATGGCCGCCGAAGAATACTGAAACTAAGCAACTCTTCCTGACCGAGAAAGGAGCTCTGAGCTTTAGTCCGTCAACTCAGACAGAACCGAGCGGCGGATATGATGAGTTCGTAAGCGACCCAAACAAGCCTGTTCCCTATAGCGAAACGATCACGCCTCGCATGACCATCGAGTACATGGTGGATGACCAGCGCTTTGCTTCGCGACGACCGGATGTACTGACATATCAGACAGAAGCCTTCACAGATGACACGGTGATCGCTGGCCCGATCGCGGCTGATTTGTGGGTATCAACGACTGGGACCGATGCCGACTGGATTGTGAAACTGATCGACGTCCAACCTGACGGCCCCGAAACCACTCCTTTGGCCGGTTATCAAATGTTGCTTCGCAGCGAAGTGATTCGCGGCCGATTTCGAAACGACTACGCGAAACCAGAAGCGTTCACTCCGGGCCAGCCGACAGAAATCCGGCTCGAGTTACTCGACGTGTTACATCGATTCAAGAAGGGACATCGGCTCATGGTTCAGATTCAGAGCACATGGTTCCCATTGGTCGATCGCAATCCTCAGACCTTTGTGCCGAACATCTTTTTTGCGAAGCCCGAAGATTTCCAGAAAGCCACGCATCGAGTTTTTCGATCGGCCAAACATCCAACGAGCCTGAAGCTGAACGTGCTGCCTGCGACGCAGACTCCACTCACTCTTTGACAGTGATCGAAATCGTCTCAATGGCGGAATGCCCGGACTTTCTAAACGGGCGAGGCATCGGCTGCGCGAGGCCGCTCGTATCAATCGTTCGACTGCGGAATTTGTATTCTCCCGCAGGCAGACCAGGCAGCACAGCCGCCCAATGTGCATTCGTCAAACGTAACGGCCACGAGTGCGGCTTGCCTGCGGCATCGAAGCCGTGCGTGTTGTTTGGAATCCCGACACCTGAATCGGCTGCCCGGCTTCAACAATCAAAGGCACTGACAACGATGCAGCAAACGTCTTCAGCGGGCTGTCGATGTCGTTGTTCTGTTCGGCGTACGTGTCATTGGCGTGGGCGAGATTCGTCAGCACAATGTGAGTCAGCCATTTGACAGACTTAAAACCGTAAGCTTCGGGAACCACCATACGAACGGGTCCGCCACGTTTGGAATCAAGCTTTGATATGGCGGTGTCCGAAGACCAGGATTCACCAGTCACGGTACGTCATTTCACATCACGTGAAGTATAACACAATCTGGCGAGCGGCAGGACGTTAGTCCTCCGATTTCTACGCGAGGCCGGATTAGCGTGGCGAGTTCGTGAATGTTCGAGGTAGCGTTGTTGGATCAGGCGACTGACGTCGCTCCGCTCGCCGGGGGGCGATATCGAACAACCTCAAAAGCACAAAACCGGATGACCAAAGTTCTCTTCAGTCAGCCGGTTTTAAGTTTTTGGTGCGGATTGGGTTTGCTGCACGATCAGTTTCCTTCTGAACAGTGTTGTGAATAAAACAGCGTTATGGATCAGACTTGATTGATTCAAGCCAATCGACCGCTGAACCATCGTGGTCCAGACTTGCCGATTGAATACAGGTCAGCGTGTCTCAACGAATCGTGATCGCCGAGTGACCTGGATCCATAATGTTGCTCAAAGAAGAACTTCGTCCGGCGGTTGGTGTTGATGTCTTGCACTTGCCTGATGCCGCAGCCATGTCGGCCAATGTTCGGCTGCGAGCGACTCGCAGGGCTTCGATCAGCACTTCGTCACCATTCACAACTCCGTCTTTATCATTGACTTCGACATCCGGTGTGACACCTTCGCCAGCCATCTTGCGACCCTTTGGCGAGTAGAACAACGCAGTCGTCAGTCGCAGGTCGCCGCCAATAGCACTCAGCGGGAAGTGTGTCTGAACCGATCCTTTGCCATAACTGCGAGTTCCCACCACCACGCCTCGGCCGTTTTCCTGAATGGCTGCCGCAAAGATTTCACTCGCCGAAGCACTGTCGCCATCGACCAGCACAACCAACGGTACACTCCAGGTTCGATTGTAGGTGGCACGTTCAACCATGTTATCTCCGCTCAATCGTCCCTTTGTTGACACAATCGTCCCACAAGCAAGGAACCGATCGCTGATTTCAACACACGTTGTCAACAGGCCACCAGGATTGCCTCGCAGGTCGAGAACCAGTGACTTCATTCCCTTGTTGTAAAGTTCATTCAGAGCCTGATCCACTTCGGCGGTTGAGTTCTGTGAAAAGCGGCTGAGGCTGAAGTAACCGATATCAGTGCCTGGCAGAATTTTCGTATCGTTCACTGTCCAAACTCGAATCGATCGTCGTGTCAGGGCAAAGTCGCGTTCCCCTTTTCCGTCACGGTAGATTCGCATTCTCATCTGACTGCCGTTGATTCCTTTCATCAGATCTACGCTGTTGGCCATTTTCATCCCACCGATCTTCTGATTGTTGATGCTCAGGATGACGTCACCAGTTTCGATGCCGGATTCAGCCGCAGGTCCGCCCCGTAGTGGCTTCACAACAACAAGACCTTCTGAGTGTTCGCGAACTTCGACGCCGATTCCGACGATGTTCTCTTCCAGGGCCGCACTTTTGACATTCGTCAATTCTGCACCGTTGCGATTACCCGGATCTGCGGGTTCAAGTCCAGAGAACTTGTCGAGCGTATCGATGCTGGCGTTAGCGAATTCGAAAGCAACAACACTTGGTGTCAGACCCTGTACCGACTGTGCCTGCTGCATCACAGTATTCAACACTGTGCGTGCGTCCTGATAATTCTGAATCTGTCCATTGGCAGAGATGCGGCTGAGCGTGTTGCGAAAACCGTCGGTACTGAATGAGTTTGCTGAAATTCCAAGTCCGTTCATAAACGCCTGATTGTTCAGTGCCAGTGATAGATTTCGCAGAGCCCGGCGAACTCGAAGGTCATAGCTGGTTGGTTCCAGAGATCGCTCATCAATTTTCTCAGACACTTCGGCGAACAACTGGATCGCCTGAGTGCTGCTCATGGCTCGGATCGCTCGAACTGTCACAGGATTCTGATAGCGAAAAGTCAGGAGGTTGTTGATCGAATGGACTTCTTCATCGATTTGACTCTGTGGCGGCTGAGCTGGCACAAAAGGATCACGGCCGCTTGATGGTGCATTACGGTCTGCAGGTGTGTTGCGATCAGCCGGCAGATATCGATCATCCGTCGTGCGGTCATAGTCTGGAAGTGAGCTGTCTCCGAATGGATCAGCGGGCTCCTGAGTCACTCGATCGCGACGGCCAGAATTCAACCGTTCACGATTGCGATAATCCGCTCGGTCGTTGTTGGCTGGTGCAGAGTTGTCGAGTGGCACTCGGTAGCGAATCTGCTCTCCGGTTTCCGATGATCGAATCGAGTTGTGATAATTATAGTCAGGGCGGCCGTTTTCGCCGACGCGGCTGAAGGAGTCCAGCGGTGCGGTTGTTGTGCTGGAACGACTGCGAATCGACCAACTGGCTGGAAGTTCCGGAAAGTCGTCGGCACCTGAACCAGTCGCTGGCCGTACAACCGGCGACCAGGTGTCAGTACGATCACTGACGTTTCCGTATGCCGATTCATAATTGTTTGAACGTGATCCCGCAGACCCGTATCCGGGCTGCATTGTGTTGCAACGACCGTTTGCACAGTTGCTGATGGGATTGTATTGAGCGAATGCGACACTGCCTGCCATCGTCAGAAGGCCCAGAGTCAGTGTGAATGTCTTGTAAGTTCTCATGGCATTATTCTCCTTTGAGGAGTTTCTTACTCCTCGTCTGAGTCCATTCGTGTTTTGAAAAATGAGTTGGTCGTATTACTTGGTTGTTGGTGATTGAAAGGGGCCGGACCGAGCGAAGCGAAGTTCCGTTAGCTAGGCCACATGTGGATACTGATCAGACACAAGTCGCATGGTCGACCCAAAGGTGGAAGGAATCGTTGGGACCGGGTGAACTTCTTCGTCTTCCACCAACTCACCTCGCATGACGCGAATGTTGGCTGGAGCTTCGATTCCGATCTTCACAGTGCCTTTTGCAGTTCTTATCACTTTGATAACAATGTCATTGCCGATTCGGATGGTTTCTGCCGCTTTGCGTGTGAGTACGAGCATGATTAAGTACCTCTTGTAAAACTTTACATCTCAAGAATCCAGTTCTGTCGACACCGAGCAGAAACTGTTGTTGTCATGTTGAATAGTACATAGCGAGTAGTGTGCCAAAAGTGATTTAGTTTTTATTTGACATCAACGAATCAACGTAACTACATTGCATAAAACAACTTAAGACACAAATCTCATTGCGCAATATCTGCCGATTAACGTTCTTTGGTAGTTTAGCCATGGCAAGGATTGCAAAACAGCGTACGTGAGTGCCGAATGCGATTGTCATTTCGACAAAATGCGTTGTTGTATCGAATACGACTGAAGTTTTTCCGTGTCGAATCCGACACGGCGGCGCGCAAAAAGAACGGCCTTCTCCGTTAAGAAAAGGCCGTTCGGCAATGAAACAAAGGATTCTGTAAGCGGCGCAGCGGAAAAGGAACTAACCGTTTTCGAGTCTTTAGGCTACGCCGCCAATTCCCATCGACTATGCTGACGGGTTGCAGACCTGAGGACAGGTCGGCCTACGTAGTCCGACCTGTCCCAGGTCGGATTCCTTCAGCGCGGCGACACATTTAGTAGATTTTTATTTCCTGCTCGCCCCAGCGGAGCGTCCGTTTCTACGGCAACCCAATGGTTGGCTTCTGCACGTGCCACGTGTCCTGAAGATGCGCCGCGAGCTTACGAACCTCTTCCGGATGCTCGGCCGCGACATTCACTTTTTCGTAAGGATCGGACTCGACATCAAACAGTTGCGGGTTTCGCTCGTTGACAGCATGCACGAACGAATAGCGATCGGCCGGCGCATCGTAGCTCAGAATCAGTTTCCATTTGCCTTCGATGCACCAACGATACTGCAGCGAAGTTTCATGATTCGTCAGATCAGCCACATCGTGTGAAAAACTTTCGCCACACAAAAACGTACGATCAAGTGGCTTGCCTTCCTGAATCAAGGGCAGCAGATTGCGTCCGGGAAGACCGGGCACCGCATCAAGTCCAGTCGCCGCAAGGACGGTCGGCATGATATCAAGTGTGCTGCACAAATCCGCGTACTCTTTCGCCGCGATCTTGCCCGGCCATGACACCATGATCGGCGTGCGAATGCCGCCTTCATACGGAGTCTGTTTTGAACGCGGTGCGAACCCATGCCCCCATTCTTTAGCAAGATTCATGTCAGGCGTCGCCTGTATCCAGCCGTTATCCGTGACATACATCACCAGCGTATTGTCGCTGAGCTTCTGCTGATCGAGATAATCCAGCAACTGACCGCACGACTCATCGAAGAACTCACACATGGCATAGTACTTTGCCAATTCAATCGGGCGACCATCGGCGCGATACTTGGCGAGCAAGCGTTCCGGAGGATCGTGCGGTGTATGCGGCAACAAAGGAGCGTACCAGAGAAAGAACGGTCGGTTCGCATGCTTCGACTCGTCAATAAAACTGAAGACCGGCTGCATCCCTTTGCGTCCGATTTCAAGTCCGTCGTCTCCGTGGCTACCGCCGGGTTTCGGAAAGCCACGAGTCATGCCGTGCGTAAAACCACCGCGTGCATAATTTCCCTCCCACCATTTACCAGACTGCATCGACAGGTAGCCGTGTTCTCCCAGCAGTTTTGGTAGTGTTGGATGTTGATCGACACAGGAAATCAACTGTTCCTTTTGAGCGGCGTATTCTGCATTCGACAATGATTTGTCGGGCTTTGGATCATTACCTGTGACGCCATGCTGATGCGGATACAAGCCGGTGATCATGGTCATCAACGACGGACGACACAGCGGTGTCGGCGTGTAACCACGCCGAAACGTAGCACTGTGCGATGCAAGCCGATCCAGATGCGGCGTTTGAATTACGGGATGTCCCATGCAACTGTAGTCCGTCCATGCCTGGTCATCGGACAGGATAAGGACGACGTTGGGTTGCGTTTGCGCCGGGCAGTTTGTCTGGGCATAAAACGCCAGACACACGCCGAGAATAAATATCCTGAGTTGAACTGATTGCATTGTCGTTTCCTGTTTCTGTGGGTTAGCCACGGACGATTTTCAAAGTAGGTCCTTTCTGCCGGAAAGGACTTTCGCCGTAAGGCGAACCGCCATGGGACGCCCATCCGCTCCACGTCGCCGCGTGGCCCTTCTTTCCACCTCGTCGGGTCGCCGGTCGCGGCAAGCCGCGAAGTCCTCCTCGGCAAGGAGGACCTACCGAAATCCACGACCGCACCTATTCTTCAGAGCCGATGCCGGTTGGCTGGTTCGGTCCTGCGATGCACTTTACACTCTAACCTCATCAATGTCCCTTCCCAAGAGATCACTTATGGCCAATCTGTTTCCGGACGAAGAAATCGAAACACTGCGTCGAGAACTCGAACGCCACAACCGGCTCTACTACGTCGATGCCAAACCGGAAATCACCGACCGCGAATACGACGCGCTAATGGCAAAGCTGATCTCACTGGAGACTGCTCATCCGGAGTTCTATTCGGCTGACAGCCCCAGTAAGAAAGTCGGCGGAGCACCGATCGAAGGCTTTCAGCAAGTCACCCATCGCGTACCGATGTTGTCGATCGACAATATTTTTTTCCGCACCAACGAAGAAGTGCCCCCCGAAAAGCCGAAGACGACCGCAACACTTGAAAAATGGGATGCAATTCTCCGAAAAGAACTGGGACTAGAGGCGATTGATTACTCAATAGAGTACAAAATCGATGGTGTGGCCCTCGCCGTAATCTGGGAAGAAGGAAAACTGTTGAGGGCGGTTACTCGCGGCGATGGTGAAGTCGGCGATGACGTTACTTCGAACGTCGAAACGATTTCAGCGATTCCCACAGAACTAGAAACTAACAATCCCCCAGCCACGTTGGAGGTGCGTGGGGAAGTGGTAATACTGAACGAAGATTTTGCCGAGTTCCAAGCGACACAGGTGAAAGTCGGCGAAGTCCCATTTAAGAATCCCAGGAGCGCTGCAGCAGGCGCACTAAAGCTACATGACCCAAATCAGAGCCGAGAGCGAAAGCTGCAATTCCTAGCGCATGGAGTCGGATTCGTCAATGGGATTTCGTGGGCATCCTACTCGGATTTTCTGACCTCGATCCGCGAAATGGGGATTCCAACAACTCCGGACGTCGCCTTTGCCAACGGGTTCACAGATTTGATGAAAGTCTGTACGGACATGGTGGCCAAGGTACCCGAGCTGCCATTTGAAGTAGACGGACTCGTTATCAAAGTGAACGCCTTGGACGATCGCGAAACTCTAGGGCTCACGACAAAGAGCCCCAGATGGGTTCGAGCTTATAAGTGGGATAAATACGAAGCGGAAACAACACTTCGAGGAATCTTCGTCCAAGTTGGCAAGTCCGGAGCAATTACTCCCGTGGCCGAACTGGAACCCGTGGAAATCGACAATACAACCGTTAGCCAGGCAAGTCTGCACAATATCGACATAATCACTCAAAATGACTTTCGAGTCTCGGATCGGGTCGTCGTTGAGAAAGCAGGCAAAATCATTCCGAGAGTTGTTCGAGTTGTTCTTGACCATAGACCTATCAACACGCCACCGTATGTTCTGCCGTTGCACTGTCCAAGTTGTTCGGCAGAACTCACGACGGATGAGGGTCAGAAGTTTATTCCCTATTTGTCACCATCACGAAACGACTTTATGGAGCGACTCAGGCATTTTGTCCGTCCGTTTCAATCAGAGCGAGAAATGCGAATTCCATCGAAGGGATTGAACGACGCTCGCCAACTAAATATCTCCCAACGCTACTCGGCGTTGGGGCCCGAAAAATTGAATCTTCTGCATATTAAACTTGGATTGACAGACTATGCACACCTGTATCAATTAAGCCAATCGCAATTGATATCTCAGGGTGGTATCGGTGCAGACTTAGCCGCAAGTATGCTGGTTAGCATTCAGAGGTCGAAGAGCTGGGGACTTGAGCGTCTGCTCGTGGCATTGGCAATTCCGGACATCGGCCCTTGGGCAGCCACACAACTGGCGCACGCCTTTTCTTCCATGAATGAATTGATGAACGCAAGCCGTGAAGAGCTAATAACTGAAACAACTATCGGTAGGCAAGCTGCGGAAAGTCTATTTGATTTTCTCTCTTCCACGGAAGTGGAAAAATGGATTTGTGATCTGGAGTCGGTCGGCGTGATTATGGTCCCGGCTGGCGCGATCGCACCACGCGGTTCTGTTCTGTGTCCAAATGCGTCGTGCCCCGCACAGTTACGAGAACGCTTGAAATTCTTTGTGCATCGACAGTCGCTGGATATTGACGGCTTTGGAGAAAAGCTGGTTGAACAAGTTGTTGATTGTGGTTTGGTAAAATCCTATGCCGACTTGTTTCGTCTCTCATTGGACCAATTAGCATCGCTTGAGCGCATGGGCAAAAAATCGGCGACGCATATTGTCTCATCGCTTGAAAAGGCGAAAACATGTGATTTGCACCGGTTCATTACGGGTTTGGCAATCAAACACGTTGGCGAAAGTACGGCACTCAATCTTGCGTCGCACTTTGAATCAATCGAAAGACTGATGAATGCTTCCCGCGACGAACTTAAAATCAAGGGTGTGTCTGGAGCTGCAACGGCACAGTCGATTCATCGATTTTTCACGGTTTCAGGCGGACGGGCAATTGTTGAGGCATTGCTATCGGTGGGTGTAACACCAAGACTGCGTGAAGCGCCAACACGCGATAAAATTTCCGCTAGCCTCGTCGGGAAAACGCTCGTTGTCACAGGCACGATGGTGCGGATGAAACGCGACGAAATCGAACAACTGATTCGCGACCACGGTGGCAAAGCCAGCGGCAGCGTGTCAAAGAAAACCGACTTCGTGGTTGCCGGTGATGCGGCTGGCAGCAAACTCACAAAGGCGCAGGAGCTGGGCGTTAAAGTGCTGACAGAAGATGAGTTACTGGCGATGCTTGAAAACTGATGCGGGAGCTCCGCGAGATGAACCGCAGGAACTTGTGGCAGTATGCCAAATCAGCCCGGATGTCCGCGTTTTCGCAGCTGAGTCTTATAGGGCATAATTCGTTTAACGGCGTGCCGTAGGCGTAGGCAAATTACTAGAAAACCGACGCCTGCGGCTTGCCGTTAAACGCAATACCGTTCAGAAAATGTAAATCGCGGCTCCTGCTATAGTTGTGTGGAACGCAACAGCCGCTGCAAACGTTCAGCCGGTGCATGGCACCGGCTGCTTGTGCCATTCGTTTTTCAACGCAAGGGCGCTAAGTCGCAAGGGCGCAAAGTTGAGTTGCAGACCTGCCACACATTTTCACTGATGCCCTGCCGCTTCCT
>JBDNFT010000657.1:0-3413 GCA_041689695.1 Planctomycetaceae bacterium
ATTCGCCACCCAACCTGGCATTTCCGCTGGCAATCGTCGCCAATGACTTTGCAAAATTGCCACCGCAGCAACGCTATGAAGCGTGGCGCGACTGGACGATGCCGACGCAGGATCGTCGCACCGTGCGATGCGTCGCCGACTGGGTTCCAAACTCATTGGTTCCCGAGGTGTTCGTGCCTGCAGATGCACCATCGCGCCAACGTCAGCATGATCCTGCCGTCTGCAATCTGTCGGAACTGATCGCCGCCGCTCGCGAAGCGGGAAGGCTGGAAGAATTGTCGCAGCTTGCCAAAAAGGAATACGATGAAAAACTTACAAACGCGGAATTCCTGTGGATGTTGATTCAGATCGAAACGTCGGATCGCGATGCGTTTGAACCGCTCTTCCAACAGTTCTTTGATTTGATGCCGGAACGCCGCAAGGAACGTACCAACCGCAGTGCATTTCCGGATTATCTGGTCGCGCAAGAATGTCTACGGTCAGACAAGCTGCACGACATTGCTGTGAGTTATGGAAAACAGAAACTTCGCAAGCCTTTCCAGGACACGGGCGGTGCCGCGTTTGTTTCTCACATCGAAACGGAGTTCGCGGATTGCCTGGCAAAGAAATTCGGCAGTCGGCTGGAAGCGAAAATTCAGACTCAGCTTTCCAACTGGGTGCCTCAAGCGATTGGAAACAGCGACTCGGCGGTATCACGCGAACTCTGGCTGGGGCATGACAATCTGATTTCGCATTACTCCGGTTCCGGTCGCGACACGCTGTATTTGAAATGGCCGCTGACGGGCGATTTCGAATTTCACGTGGACTGTCTGGAGAAACATTGGGGCGAATGCGATGCTGGCTATGGCGGCGTCATAGTTGCTTCGAACACTTGGGGCAGTTCCGGCAGTATCGTCAATTTCACAGGCGAAGATTCTATCACTCGACCAGCCGGCATGAAGCGTGGGATACCGTCGTTCGACCACATCACGATTCAGTCGCGCGATGGCATGATGCGATATCTGAACAACGGCCGATTGGTCTACGAAGAGAAGCTCACGGGTAGCGTGCCATGGATTGTGCTCACGACGGAGGGCAGCAAGATGTCGGTGTTCCGCAATCCTCGCCTGGCTGGAATGCCCACGATTCCGCGTGAGGTTGAGTTGGTTTCGGAGGACGGTATGCCCGGCTGGAGCAGCGGCGGTTTTGCCGGTTCAACACCGTCCCCTCGCATTCTGGCGGAAAAAGTCACCGACGAAAACAGTTCAACGGCCTACCGTCGCCGCGAGGCTGCGACGGAACCAGACTGGTCAGTGAAGTCGGGCGTGTTGCATGGCAAGGAAAATGCGTTGGCCGCTCCCGATGTGCAGGGTGTCTTGTTTTATTGCCGTCCCTTGTTGGATGGAGAAACATTCCAGTACGAGTTCTTTCGTGAAGCCAACCGCGTCGTGTCTCATCCGTCACTTGGGCGGCTGGCGTTTATGATCGAACCCGACGGCGTGAAGACTCACTGGATTTCACTGGGAACTTTCGACCACGAATTCCGCAACATCAAGGATGATAACAGCGTCGTTGAAAGCGAATACCAACGCGGCCCCAAAAGCGTGCCGTTGAAAGAAGGCGACTGGAACCAGGTCACCATGTCACACCGCGAAAATCAGATCGAGATCAATCTCAACGGAGAATTGATCTTCGCCCGACCGATCCCGCAAATGGACGATTTCCGGCCCGGCTTCTTTCGGTATGTTACTGCCGAATCAAGAATCCGCAACGTGACTCTCAGCGGTGCGTGGCCTGAGACAACAGACCTTAACGAAATGAATGCTCAACTGATGGATCTTACGGAGCCGCTGACTGCTGGCGACCGACGTCTGATCAATTCCATGATGCCTGAAGAATTTGACGAACTGCACGTGCCCGAACTTTTGGCGACGACGAAAACTTTGCCCGCCGCCGATGCTTACGCACTACTGAAGAAGTGGGTGTTGCCAGGCGACGATCATGATTCAATGCGACTGGCGTGGCAGAGTGCTTCGATCGATCCAGAGACTGACGCCGCATTTCGAACTGCCGCCGATCTGCAAAGTCCGGCGCTGGAACTTGTGCGGCTGGCGGGCGAGTTGAATCGGGTTGAGGAATTGACCAAAGACATCGATGCTATTCTTGTGGCGAATGATCTGGATAAACGCAACAAGCAGGCGATGAAAGCGCTGCTGGCAATGCAGGGGGCGGACGTCGCCGCGACGACGGCAGCGATGAGGGAGGTCCACGCAACGCTGTATGCGGGATTGCCACAATCGCTGACGCTTCAGCAACGGGCGGCGGAATTGCTGGTGGTTTGGAAGGCCATGCAGAATCCCAAAACATTGCCGTGGGCAATTGAACTCGGGACGAAACTTTGTGATGTCGAACGTGACGAAAAACGCCGCTCGAATGACGACCGCTTTCATCGCTTGGCGCATGGTCTGGTGGGTCGATTGGATCTGGCGATGCGAGCGAACAGCGACACGTCCGGTCAGGAAAAGTTGACGCAATGGACCTCGGTTCCGTATCTAAAGCCGGATCGCAGCTTCAACGGACAGCATCCTTCGCATTGGACATATTCGCGTGGCGTCCTCAGGCATCATCCTTCGGAGATGTGGTCGCAGTTATTTTTCCAGTCGCCTCTGCGAGGCAAGTTTGAGATTGAAGTCAATCGATCAACCTACGGCTACAAAGAAGTTGCCGTCACATGGGGCATGCACTCCGCTGAACCGCGTCATGATGCGAAAGCGGTGAAGGTCGTCAAGCTGATGCAAAGCTCCAACGACATTGAGCAGGAACTCAACCTGCCGGCATGGGAAGTGATGGCCGGTTTCAAAATTGTGGTGGATGGTCCAAAGGTGACGACGTTCACAAACGGTGTGCAGATCCATGAGGAAAATCTGGCCGGAACGCCAAGTCCGTGGATTGTGCTGCAATCTCACAATCCGACGGATGAAGCCATCGTTCAGAATCTGCGAATCATCGGAACGCCCGAGATCCCCGATCAGATTGACCTCATTGATATGTCCGGTTGGGGATGTTGGCGAGCCGACATTTATGGCGAATGGCACGTCTCAACAACGAACGACGAAGTAACGCCGTGGCAAAAAGTGGGCGATGAACTGGTCGGCAAAAAGAAGAACGCCGTCGGTCCGACAGAAAGTTTGATGCTGTATCAGCGGCCGATGCTGGAAGACGGCGAGATCGAATTTGAAACGTTCTATGTTCCCGGCGAACAGGAAGTGCATCCGGCCGTGGGCAAGTCGGCAATTCTGCTTCAACCCGACGGAGCTAAACTGCATACGCTCACCGAAGCGCAATATGATCCGCGTGATCTGGCCCCGGACAATGCTGCGGTGATCGTCGGCGCGGCTGCGACGATCGATCTAAAACCAAATGACTGGAACAAA
>JBDNFT010000658.1:0-3591 GCA_041689695.1 Planctomycetaceae bacterium
GCGACGAGCGAAATGCCGACTGCTGGATTACCCGACAGAACAGAAAAACCGATGCCGCCCGCCAACCCCAGCAGGTTCCAGTGATTCGTAAATGCTTTGCGAATGTAACGAAACAATTTCACGGAATCAGTATTCCTGAATAGCGACGTGAGTCAAAATCACTGATTTGAATGCACAGAAGTCAGCCGATCCCCACATTTTCCGTGGGGCATCCGTTGGATCTTAACTAACTTGCAAGTTTGCGAAACTGTCAGAAACGTCCAGACGCATCATTCAGGTCAATCGAATTGGCGAAACGGCGAAACGATGTCAAAATTATGTCGCCGGAAGGCGAAACCAAGGGCGGTCGTCTGCTCAACGCCGTCGTGTTGCCCTCTGATCAACGTCGATTTGGTTCAAATCACAAATCAATCTTCATAAACCACAGTCGGCTGCGGTCTCCGGTGAGACGAACTTGCTCCAGCATCACATGAATGCTTGGGTCGTAGCTCACGGTTTCTCGCTTACTGCCATTGGTGATCAGGCACGGCTTCTGGATGTCAAAGGCTGGCATCTCGGGCGATATCAGCACGGAACAGCTAGTGCCGGGACATCGCGTCACGGAAAATCCTGTTTTGGTCCGATGGGCGCTCAGTTGAGCAGGGCGAAATCCGTCGTCACTCGCATTGCTGGGAGCATCCGGTTTCGTGAACGGTGATGGTATGGACTTTAATTGGACCCACGACCAGCTTAAGTCGGTGCTCCGCAAAATGTCGGCGAAGATTTTTTCAGGGAAACGTTCGCGACGATGCACGTCCATCCATCGAAAGATGTCATCGGCTTCTTCGAAATAACTCTCAGGACCTCGGTTTGGATATTTCACAATCATTGCATCGCAAAACTTACCAGTATCATCAGCACGTTTCAGGAGCTTGTTGAAAAGTATTCCCGCACGTTCATACCAGCCACCCTGCGCGTCGCCGACAACAACATACCACGGCAGATCGACCGCGTTGTAGACAGTCCATTGCAAATGCTTGCGCCCCAGTCCGCAGATGGAAACAACACCAGCAAACAGATCCGGATGAGACGTCGCCATGTCCATCGCAACTTCACCGCCGATGCCATGCCCCGCGACGAAAATCCGATCGTCATCGATTCTTAGTCCCAATTTGAGCGTGCGTAGAAAGTTCAAAAATCTCGTATGTTCTGCGGCTGAAGCTCCATAATTGATGCTGCCTTCTGGCGACAATTGAGGCACCACCACGATCACGCCGTTTTGTTCGGCCTGTGACTGCCACCACTTCAAACAATTTTCAGGCGTTGAAAACTCACCCGGAAACGCAATCACCAGCGGATACTGACGCGACTCATGGTATTCCGGCGGGACAAATCCCATCGCACCGGCGGAATTTTCTGATGCCGGGATCTCAAAGCGTCCGATTCCGCCCTCCTGTTCAATCGTGACCTGGATAGGCATCGGAGACGAAAGATGACGCACCATTGCGGCCGCTCGATTGACATTCATACCTTCCAGCTTGATCAAGCGATCGACCAGGCTGCGACGTACTTCGGATTCGTTTTCATCGGTCGCCAGAAAATCGATCATCAACAGCCTGGCTTCGAATAGTGACGTTGCTTCTGTCAGGGTTGCAGTTGAAAACTCAGCGCCCATCAACCAACCGGAAAGCGCCATGGCCAATTTGTTGGCATCCGGAACGTCCGCCGCATCCGCCGTGAGTTCATAAGCTGCGAAGCGATCGATCGTATCGGCGTCCAGTTGCGCGATGACGTTTCGCACCGTTTGCTGCGCTTGCATTCTTAATTCCATATCTTCCACATCGGCGACGAGTTTAGGCAGAGCAAGGCGGAGCGATGCAATCCGGCGATCGATGTCGTCGTATCGCTTCATTAGCCGGTCGACGCGGACCAGTGTTTCGGGTGTCAGATCATGCTTGGGATGAATGCGTGCTCCGTTAGCCGCGAGCTGATGTTGTCCGACCGCACTGCGCTGTTCGAAGATCGAAGTAAACTGGCGAGCCAGCTCTTCACGAATTGACTGCTGAAATTGCACAGTCTGAGCGGCGAATTCCGGGAAGTCACGTTGCATCGCCTGCAAAATGCTTCCCGCTTCCAGTGGGCGCTTGCCTTTGACCAGCATGCGGATCATTTCCAGGCGGCGGTAGGGTTTGGTTTCGTAGTCTGGATCGTGCGACAAAATACTGACGAGCTTATCACCAGGAATGGCGTCAAACGAAATCGAGTAGTTCCAACGATGCGTCAGAGACCGGACTTCCGCGACCATTTCATTGATCGAAATGATGCCAACCCGGATCGTTTCTTCTTTGCCATTTGGTAATGTCACACTGCCTTCTGCGATGCCGTCGTTATTGAATGGCCCAATCTGGACAATTCCTGGTGGCAGCGCATCGTGTGCGGTCGATTTTTGTGGAATCTTAAACGTCAACGCTGGCCATTGGGTCTTATCAATGACCGGCAGTTCAGCCTGACGATTCGACGCGAAGACCTGTCTCGCCTGCTGATCAACCATCCGCAATTCAAGTTTTGCATCTGGCAGATCGGGATACAGCGTTGTTTCTTTGGAACACATGCCAGACAACAGCAACCCGTTTTTATAACGAATTGTGCCTGGTTGAGGCGCACCTTTCTGAACTGCGATGAGTCGAAACTGGCCAGGCACGGCTGGTTGATCGGCAGCAGCGATGGAACCTACCAACATCGCTGACAGCAGAATGATGCTGATCTGTTGGATTTTCAGCACAGCATTCTCCGCTTATGTTTGGTCATGTTTTTCCTGCTGCTGAAGATGCCGTTCAAGCGTTTCTAAAAGTGAATCCACTGTCAGGTCCTGAATACGATGCGGTGGATTCCAGTTGAACCAGCGATAACCATCGTGTTCTGTAACCTTAATTCTTACCGGATTCTTCAGCCACGCCAGGAAGACGAGCAGTTTCTTTTCGACGAAACCTTTTCCGCCGTAACGCTTCTGATTCACGATGTAATGATTTTCGTAAATGAAGGTCGGATCAATTTCGATATCGTCAGCCGTAATTCCGGTTTCTTCATAAAGTTCCCGCAGCGCGCACTGCATCTCCGTTTCGCCTTCATCGACGTGGCCTTTCGGCAAATCCCACCGGCGGGGATGTTTCATCAGCAGGAACGACTCGATCGGCTTACCTCGAACGATCAAAAATCCACAGGAAAGAGGTTGAATCATGTTTTTGCAAACTCCGTGTTGCGTCAGCTATGTTCGATCACCGCATCGGGCGGTGGAAACAATGGATGGTAATCAACCTTCGACATTCGTTGCAGCAGATCTTCTGCCGTTGCCACAAAAGGTTGCAGAACTTCGCGCCAATTCAGGGACAGGAAGTCGCGTAAAGTCCAGTGATTGACCGGAAATGCCAGTTCATCCCACGGAATTGCCGCTGCAGTCGCGGGAAACAACTGCACGTCCAGACTTTCGTCACCGGCGTGGAATTCGTCACCGACCAGATCGGCAAGGTAGATCAGATGCACCTGCCCGATCCGCGGCACAGCGTAAATCCCAAGTAATGAGCGAATTTCGTCGGTGGCCCCGGCCTCCTCGTA
>JBDNFT010000659.1:0-2840 GCA_041689695.1 Planctomycetaceae bacterium
GCAGTTGCCGTCACGATGATCATGCAAGACCTGCCAACGCCGCGCGATACGTTTGTACTGAAGCGCGGCGAATATGACCAGCTCGGCGACAAGGTCGAAGCGAACGTGCCAGCGATGTTTCCGCCGCTGCCCGAAGGCGCGCCGAAGAATCGCCTTGGTCTGGCGAAGTGGCTGACTGATCCATCGCATCCACTGACAGCTCGAGTCACTGTGAATCGTTACTGGCAGCAGTACTTCGGCGTGGGTATCGTGAAGACGGCCGAAGATTTTGGCATGCAGGGGCGCTGGCCGACCCATCCAAAACTACTCGACTGGCTGGAGGTGGAATTCCTTGAGAGTGGTTGGGATATCAAAGCGATGCAGAAGCTGATCGTTATGTCCAGCACCTATCGTCAGTCGTCGAATGTGTCACCCGAGTTGCTGTCTATCGACCCGGATAACGATCTGCTCGCCCGTGGCCCGCGATTCCGACTGGATGCCGAAGTTGTCCGCGACAGCGCGTTGGCGATGAGCGGTTTGCTTATCGAAGAATTCGGCGGCAAGAGCGTGCGGCCTTATCAACCGAGTGGCATCTGGGAGTCCGTCGCCTTCGTCGGCAGTACGACTCAGAACTACAAACGCGACGACGGCGATGCACTTTACCGTCGCAGCCTGTACACGTTCTGGAAACGCACAGCACCACCGCCATCACTGATGGCATTCGACGCACCGTCCCGTGAAACCTGCGTCGCCCGCCGCGCTCGTACGAACACACCGCTACAGGCGCTGGTACTGATGAATGACACGCAATACGTGGAAGCATCGCGTCGTCTGGCCGCACGCATGATGCGCGAAGGCGGCGATTCTTTAGAAAAGCAGCTCGCATCCGGTTTTGAAATCTGTACTGGCAGAATTCCTTACCCTCATGAAATGCAGATTCTGAATCGAGTCCACGCTGAACAACTTACTCACTATCAGGCGTCTCCCGCCGAGGCAGAAAAACTCATCGTCATCGGCGCGTCGCCTCGCACGGATAACCTCGATCCGGCAAATCACGCCGCAATGACGATGATGGCTAACCTGATGCTGAATCTGGATGAGACAATTACGAAGGAGTGATTCCGCATTCGGAAATTCAGTTTTCAGGCAGTACAATTCAGGATCGGTATTACTGGCGTTTACAGGTTTTTTAAGTTGTTAATTTGGAATAATCGGCAGACTGGCCGATAATTCAACATGCCGACCAATTGTTTGCCACATTCGCAATTCTAATCGTCGGCCATCGACTCAAGTTTTCAAATGAAAGGGGGGAAGGAATATGCAGTCCATTGAAGAGCGTGTTGCGAGACTCGAACAAGTAGTCTTCAACCGCAACAGGACGGGCAATCAGGACGCCTGGGTGAACAGCGTTGGTACTGTCACGGACGACTCAATCGCAAAATCGATCATTGACGAAGCGATCAGAATTCGCGAAGCGGAACGAGCTGAAGCTCGAAAAGAATATGAGTCTGAATTCAATGCTCATTCTTGATACCGATCATATCAGCGTACTGCAACGCACGTCCGATGCTGCAGAGCGGCTTCAACGGCGATTGTTGCTCAGTCGCGACAATCCAGTGATGACGGCGATTACACTCGAAGAACAGTCTCGCGGTTGGATTACCCAGCTTGGACGACTTTCAGCCGATGTCTCATTGCAGACTCGGTGCTATGATCGCATCGTTGAAATGTTTGCTTTCCTGGGCCATTGGCATGTACTTACTTTCTCGCAGGCCGCCGCGACTGAATTTAAAAGACTCGGGCAGGCACTGTTTCACCAGAACCCAACATGAAGTTGAATTTGTGCCAAAAACCGATTCATCAAATCCCTACTCGCCACCCGCATTGACGACAGAACATGCGACGATCAATGATGCAGCCAGCCTTTCCGATTTCGCTCGTCGCAAACGCAAAAAACTGCATCAGATGTTGATTGCAATGGCAGTCCTTGGTTTTGCAACACGTGGTCTCGAAGGATTTGCCGCGACGGCCAAAGCATTCGCATTCTTTGTGCTGATGACGGTTGTCATCGCTATAACGTCCATCATCGGACTATTTGTTGACAGGATATAGTAATTGTGTGTTACACTTAGAGTCGAAGAATAAATGTCCCTGTCATTGAGTTGTAGATCTGGATTGTAAATATGAAAACTCAGAAGCAACGTTGTTCCGGACCGGTAACGCGACGCGAAATGCTGACGGCTGGAGTCCTGGGCGTTGCTGGTATGTTGCTGCCCGATTTGTTACGCATGCAGGCTCAGGCGAAGGAAGCCGGTCGCTTCGTCGATGAAGAGACATCCGTCATCTTTGTCTGGTTGCCAGGTGGGCCGCCGCACATGGATATGTACGACATGAAGCCCGAAGCTTCTTCGGACTATCGTGGTGTCTTTCGCCCGATCCCGACAAACGTTCCGGGGCTCGATGTCTGCGAACTTATGCCACGTCATGCAGCGATCGCCGACAAGTACTCGGTCGTTCGATCGATTTCGCATGAGTTTGCAGATCACGGCGGTGGTCACAAACGACTGATGACCGGGCGCGTTCCGGCGACTCCCGTCAATACTGTGAATGATGCTCCATGTACGGGTTCGATTGTTGCCAGGTGCCGTGAGCATATCGACCGCGGCGTTCCGAATTACGTCTCACTGAATCCCGGTGGCCGCGTCAACGATGTCTTCGCGCAAGGGCCTGCGTATTTGAGTCAGGCGTATCTGCCGTTCAACGTCCAGGGCGATCCGACTCAGCCGAACTTTTCCATTCCCAACATCGAACTCAACACCGCGATTTCAGGTCGAGTCGATGACCGCATGAAGCTGCTTGGA